>CAMMGP010000144.1 GCA_946496415.1 uncultured Clostridia bacterium
GTCGTCGACAAGGCCGCTGTCGGCAAGGCGGTCGAGCGTCGCTTCCACCGCCCCGGAAACAAAGCCGCGCGCCAGCAGCGAGCGCCGCAGTTCCTGCCGCGTGCGCGCGCAGAGGTCGAGGCTGTTCAGCGCCGCCTCATAGGCGTCGGCGCGCTGCGCTTCAGCCACGCGCAGAGCGTATTGTTCCACGTCCACATCGTCTCCAACCGCGAGCGGAAAAGCCTCGAAGTGCTTGATGCGGACTTTTAGCGGAGAGGCGTCGTCAAAGGAGAGGCGCGCCACGCCGCGAAAAACGCGGACTTCCGTTACCGTAGACATCTTCGCGCCTCCTTAGTCGAACAGCGGCTGCCAGTGCGCATCCTTCGCGGCGGCAAGGCACATGCGCACCTGCGCCTCGGTGGTCTTGCTCGTCGCCAGCGGCGGAAGTTCCTCCGGGGAAAAGAATCCGCTGCGGATCGTTTCGATGTTGGCCTGAAAATTGCCGGACAGGCGCTCGCAGAGCACGAAGACCTTGACGATGCCGATGGCCAGTGTCGGTGGGTTGTGCAGGTTGTGCTCCTGCAGGGCGATGAGGCGGCGGGGGAGCACCTGCAGCCCCGCTTCCTCAAAAGCTTCCTTGGCGGTGTTTTGGGAGATGGTGGTATTTACGTCCATCCAGCCGCCGGGCAGCGCCCACAGGCCGGTGTTTTCCTGCACCAGCAGTATGCGGCCTTCCTCGACGATGGCGGCCCGCGTGTCGATCTTGGGCGTCTGATAGCCCGTCTCGCAGAGGAACACGTCGCGCACGGTCTTTATCGGCAGGCTGCTGCCGCGCGCGAGCATTTCCGCCGCCAGTTCGCGCAGGCGCCCGAAGCGTTCGATGTCGTAGGGGTCTTTGGAATAAGCCAGACCCGCCTGGGCGATGAACTGCATTTCCACGGCGGTCTTCATCCATTCGAGGCCGTCGTAGATGTCCTCGCGCCTTGTCAGCAGATCGACCAGTTCATAGGGCGCATGCAGATAGTGCGTGGCGCGGGCGTGGCGGGCGGGAATGCCCGTCCAAAGGGCCAGCGCGCAGGGAAAACCGGCCTCGAAGGCGGCGTCGACAGTCTCCGGATCCGCGCTGACAAACAGCGCCCCTTCCCGCGCCGGGCCGGTTTCGCACGCCGCGCCTGCCGCGGCAAGTTCCTTGCGCGGAGCGTCCTGCATAAGTTCTTTCGTATCAAAAACGATCTTTGCGTAGCGCATGAGCGTCCCTCCGCGCAGATTATAGCATCGCGGCGCGCGACAATCAACGAAGAAAGGATTAAAGTCCCATGAGACGCGCATTCATCGCCAGATAACGCCGGCAGTCTTGACGGAAGCACGGGAAATATGGTATTATAAGGCGTATTAACCGATCATTGGAGGGATCGTCCATGTCAGGACACAATAAATGGTCTACCATCAAGCACAAGAAAGAAAAAACCGACGCGCAGCGCGGCAAGATATTCACCAAGATCGGCCGTGAGATCGCCATCGCCGTGCGCGAAGGCGGCCCGGATCCGAATACCAACAGCAAATTGAAGGACGTCGTGGCCAAGGCCAAGGCCGCGAATATGCCCAACGAGAACATCCAGCGCTCCATCAAGAAGGCCTCCGGCGAGGGCGACGCCACCCAGTACAAGGAGATCACCTACGAGGGATACGCTCCCGGCGGCGTGGCCGTGATCGTCGAACTGGTGACGGACAATCTCAACCGCACCGCCTCGGAGGTGCGCCACATTTTCGATAAGTGCGGCGGCTCCCTGGGCGCGACCGGCTGCGTGAGTTGGAAGTTCGAGCGCAAGGGCGTCATTGAGATCGACAACTCCAAGGGCCTTGACGAGGACGAACTGATGATGCTGGCGCTGGACGCCGGAGCCTCCGATGTGGAGAGCGAAGGCGAGGTTGCCGTCATTTACACAGATCCCAACGATTTTTCCAGCGTGCGCGACAATCTCGAGGCCGCCGGCTGCACGTTCCTTTCCGCCGAGCGCGAGATGGTGCCCACCACCACCACCGAGATATCCGATCCCGAGACGCTTGCGAAAGTGCGCAAACTCATAGACTGGCTTGAGGACTATGACGACTCCCAGAATGTCTTCCATGACGCGGAACTTCCCGAGGAGGAAGAGGAGGAATAGCATGCAAAGCGCCCCCATCGGCGTGCTGGATTCGGGCATGGGCGGGTTGAGCGTATTGCACGCCCTGAAAAGGGCGATGCCGCACGAGCGCTTCATTTATTTCGGCGACAACGCCAACGCCCCCTACGGCCCGCGGCCGCCGGAGGAGATCCGCGCGCTGACATCGCGCACGGCGCAAAAGCTGATAGATCGCGGCGTCAAGGCGCTGGTGATCGCCTGCAATACCGCCAATTCCGCCGCAGGGGAATTGCTGCGCGCGCGTCTGCCCATCCCTGTGGTGGGCGTGGAGCCGGATCTTGCCGACGCGCACGACCGCGCGAACGGCAAGCGGGTGCTCGTCTTTGCCACGCAGGCGACGTTGGCCCTGCCGCTTTACCGCGATATGCGCCGTCGTCTTTGCCCGGAGGCTATTTCCATCCCCGCGCCTGAGTTGGTGATGATGGTGGAACGCGGCGTGCTTTCCGGCGAGGAACCGGAGGCGTTCTTCCGCGAAAAACTGCGCCCCTGGGCGGCGGAAGAGATCGGAGCCATCGTTCTGGGTTGCACGCATTTTATCTTCCTGCGCCCCCTGCTTTCTTCCATCGTTCCCGGCGTGCCTGTGTTCGACGGCGTGGAGCCGGTGATCGATGATCTGCGCGAAACGCTTTTGCGCGCCGGCGCGCTGTCGCAAACGGGCGAGGGCGGCGCGGAGTTGCTCACTTCCTCTGACGAGCCGGACATACGCGCGCGCATGCGCGCTCTGCTGGCGGCGGAACTCTAAACTGTTTATTCACCGGGCCTTGCGCGCCACGCGGCGCGCGGGGCTTTGATGGTTTTTGAACGATCCTGAATCCCGAGGGGGGAGTGTTTTATGGACATACTTTCTCCGGGCGACGCCGCGGGCCGGCTGCTCATTGTCGACGACGACGCCATCAACCGGGCCATCCTCGAAAACATCTTTGCCCCCTTTTACGTCATCGATGAGGCCGAGGACGGCGACGAGGGCCTTGCCAAAATACTCGCGCGCCCCGAGCGCTTTTGCGCCGTGCTTCTGGATGTCGTCATGCCGCGCATGAGCGGCCTCGAGGTGCTCGAACATCTCAAGGAGAACGCCCTGACCGAAAGGCTGCCCGTCTTTCTCATCACCGCCGAGGCCAGCGATGCAAATATGCGCCGCGCCTACGATCTGGGCGTGATGGACGTCATCAGCAAGCCTGTGGTGCCCTATATCGTCCTCAAGCGGGTGCAGAGCGTCATCGAGTTGTTTCAGGCCAGAAAGAGACTGCGCAGGACGGTTGCCAGCCAGCAGACAAAGCTGCTGGCGCAGGCGGAAAAGATCATCCGCCTCAACCAGGGCATGATCGAGGCGCTTTCCACCGCCATCGAGTTTCGCAGCGAGGAATCGGGCGACCACGTCCGCCGCATCCACGATATCACCTGGAATCTGCTCACCTATACTGCGCTGGGCGATGGCCTGGACAGCGAAACCATCGAGCAGATCGCCCTGGCCTCCATCATGCACGACGTGGGCAAGATCGCCATTCCCGACGCCATCCTCAACAAGCCGGGCAAATTGACGGCCGAGGAATACGAGGTCATGAAGACGCACACCATTCAGGGCGCGCTGCTGCTCGAGCGCATCCCCCAGCTGCGCGAAACGGGCCTTTACGCCTACGCCGCCGACATTGCCCGCCATCACCACGAGCGCTGGGACGGCCGCGGCTATCCCGACGGACTGCGCGGGGATGCAATCAGCGTCTGGGCGCAGGCCGTCTCTCTGGCGGACGTCTACGACGCGCTCATCAACAAGCGCGTCTACAAGGCGGCTTTTCCCCGCGAAAAGGCGCTTGAGATGATCAAAAACGGCGAATGCGGCGTCTTTGGCCCGCATCTGCTCGAATGCTTCTTCGCGGTGGAGGAGGATCTGTTCGCCCTCTATCGCCCCTGAGAAAGGAGAGCGCGCATGGACGAGGCAAGGAAACAGGCGTTGATCGCCGCGGGCATCAATGTAGACGAAGCTCTTTCCCGCATGATGGGCAGCGAGGCGCTGCTTATGCGCCTTTTGAAAAAGTTTCTTGACGACGCGAATTACGCCAAATTGCTGGATGCCGTCGCCCGGAGCGACGCGGAGACGGCGCTGACCGCTTCGCACACGCTCAAGGGCGTCTGCGGCAATCTCTCCATGGCAGCGCTGTTTGACCTGCTCACCCGGCAGGTCGCGGCCTTCCGCGCCGGCGTCTGGGGGGGCGCCGTAGCGCTGCGTTCCGGGTTCACCCCGGCCTACGAGCGCGTGACGGGCGCCA
>CAMMGP010000145.1 GCA_946496415.1 uncultured Clostridia bacterium
ATCCCCGCGCCGTCCTCGCCGATGACGCCCGTCCTTTCCCCCTGCCAGACGACGACCACGCCGGCTTCGGGCAGGTGCCGGGCGCTGCTGTACAGTGCGTCGCCCAGCGCCTCGCCGCGCGCGTTCAGCAGGCGGTAGCGCGCAAGATCCCCTTCCTCCATACCCTCGGGCAGCGCGGAAAGCACCGGCGCGGCGATGAACAGCGCCCGCTCCGGCGGGCATTCCGGCGGCGAGACGCGGGAGGCGGCGGCATATTCACCCCACGCGGTCAGCGTTTTTCCCGCATCGGTCACCAGCAGCGCGTTCTCTCCGGCGTTCACCGCGAACGTCTCCGCCCCCGCCGGGGCGCACAAAAGCAGCGCGCAAAACAACAGCGCCAAAAGCCTGCGCATGCAAAGCCCCCCTTTTCCCCTTGGACGAAATTTCCACCCCCGCGGTTGCGCCGGTCATGGAACATATCTTCGCAACATACATTATAAAGAACGCTCCGCCCATCAGGCGGAGGACACGCGCAAGAAACGCCGAGGTGAAGCATACGATGGACAATCCCAACAACCGCATGGTGGCCGCCGGACGACTGGAGAACGCCCCCATGCTCAGCCACGAGGTCATGCACGAGCCCTTTTACGCCGGCACGCTGCTTGTCAAGCGACTTTCCGGGGCAGTGGACAAAATCCCCGTCACCATCCCCGGCAAACTCCTGCCCCCGGAGGGCGACCCGGCGGGCAAACTGATGCTCTTTCAGGGGCAGGTGCGCTCCTACAACAAGGTGGTGGACGGCGCGGGGCGGCTGATGGTGACGCTGTTTGTGCAGAGCATGTACGAGACTTCGGAAAACGAGACGCTCAACAAGGTCAGCCTCACCGGAGCGCTGTGCAAACCGCCCATCTACCGCTCCACGCCCTTTGGCCGCGAGATCTGCGACATGATGCTGGCCGTGAACCGCGCCTTTGGCAAGAGCGACTACATCCCCTGCATCGCCTGGGGCCGCAACGCCCAGTACGCGGCGCGCTTCCACGTGGGCGACCAGTTGCGCCTCACGGGGCGGCTGCAATCGCGCGAATATCAGAAACTCCTGGAAAACGGCGAATACCTGACCCGCAACGCCTACGAAGTGTCCGCCTTCACGCTGGACGCGCCGGACGCCGCGCCGGATTTTTCCACCCCTCCGGTGGACGCGCGCCTGGAATTCGAGCGCCAGCACGCGCAAATGGCGGAAAAGGGCGCGGGCGGCGAGTGAGCCGCGCGCATTTGCAGTTGACAGTCCCGGCAAATCGTTCTAAAATAATAGCGATCGTGCATACCGGGAGGAAACTGTCATGTCACTGCCAAAGACTTACTGTGAAAAAACGCTGCTGCTCTCCCGCGACTGCGACCTGGGCTGCCTCTGGAGGCCGAGCGCCATTTTGACCGCCATGCAGGAAACGGCAGGCATGCATTCGCATATACTCGGCTGCGGCCGGGAAACGCTGGTGCAAAAAGGCGTCGTCTGGGTGCTGACGCGCTGCGAAGTGCAGATGGAGAAGGAGGCGCGCATGGGTTCGCGCCTGTCCATCGAGACGTTCCCCATGCCGCTGCGCCGCTGGTTCTTCCCCCGTTACTTCGTCTTCCGCGACGATGCGGGCGCGCAGGTGGGCGCTGCTGGCACTTTGTGGGTGCTGTTCGATCTGGAAAAGCGCTGCATGGTGGCTCCGGGCGATGTGGCCGGGGCCATCCCCGACAATTCCGACCTCACGCCGCCCCTGGGCGTGCCCGGGCCGGTGCCGCGCCTGACGACGGGCGGGACGCTGGAGAGAGCGCGCACGCCGGTCTATTCCGAACTGGACGTCAACGGCCACGTCAACAACGCCCGCTACGCGGACTGGCTCTGCGACGCGCTGGGGCTTGAGACGATGCGCGAGTACCGCGTCAAGACCATGCGCCTGAGCTACGCCGCCGAGATCCGCCCCGGGCAGTCGATGGAACTGCGCCTTGTGCGCGACGGCCTTGCCTATCACCTGACCGGCTCGCACGAGGGCAAGACGCACTTCGAGATCGGCGGGGAACTGGAAAAGCGCCTGTAAAAAAACGAAACGGCGGGGAGACGATGCTGCGCCTCCCCGCCGTTTCGTTTTGGCCTGCCTAGGCCGCGCTTTGCGCTGTTTCCCCGGCGAACGCGAAGCTGGTTACCACATTTCCCAACTGCGCCGCGTATTCCTCCGCCTGCTGCGAGCAGACGGTGAGCAGGCAGAATGCCGCGCTTTCGCCCTCGACGAGGTAGGCGGCGTAGTCCACGCCCGAACGCTCCAATGTATACACGCGCGCGGAAAGTCCGGAGGCGAGCGTCGCCTCGCCCGCGTCCGCGTAGCCGTTTCCGGCGAAGGACTCTTGCTCCGCCTGCATATCCTCCACGCGGGAGACGAGCATGTAGACCGGGCTGGGCGCGTCCTGCGTGGGCACGAGCAAGTCGCTGCCCTCGGTCACGCCGTCCAGATAGAAGGAGAACTCCGTCGCGTCGTAGGCGAGTGTATAGCCGTCGCCCTGCGCCAGAACAGTCTCCGCCGCGGCGGGCGTTTCCTCGGCCCCGGCATATGCCGGCAGCGCCAGGAGCAATACAAGAACGAATGCAAAGAGTTTTTTCATCGGGTCATCCCTCCTTTACGGTCTTGGACGCGCGGGGAGGGAGGGCGATTCCGCCTGCCGCAAAAAAGCCACGGCCGCGCCGGAAAGGGAACAAAAGCGGCGCGCGGGTCGGGCTCTACGCTTCGTAGGTTGACATCCGCGCCGGAGGGCGCTATGCTGGAAGAAAGGAGGGGAACGCATGGAACCAACGCGCATCGGCCGCTTTATCGCCGAGCGCCGCAAGGCGCTGGGGCTGACGCAGCGGCAGCTGGCGGAACAGCTCTCTGTGAGCGACAAAGCCGTCTCCAAGTGGGAAACCGGCCGGGGGCTTCCCGACGTCCTGCTGATGCCGCCTTTGTGCGCGGTGCTGGGCATCACCGTCAACGACCTGCTCTCGGGCGAGTACGTCAGTGAAAGGGACTACCAGAAAAAAGCGGAGGAGAACATGATGGAATTGATGAAGCAAAATGCGGAGAACAAGCTGCGCATGGCGCAATCCCTTACCTGCGGCGCAGTGACAATCGTCGCTGCCTGTGCGCTGGTCTGCCTGGCGTCGTTCTTGCCGCTGCCTGTCGCCGCGCGCATCGCCCTGCTCGCCTTCGCTATAGCCACGGCGGTGGCGGGCATATGGGCGGCGGCGACGCTCGATGTGCGCGCCGGCTGGTTTGAGTGCCCGCACTGCAAGGAGCTGTTCGTACCGCCGATGGCCGACTACGTCAAGGGCTGCCACACCTTTACCAAGCGCCGCCTGACCTGCCCCCGCTGCGGACAGACGGCCATGTGCCGCCACCGGGTGGCAAGGTGAAGCACCCACGCATTTCCCTGAATACTTCTTTGCCGTGCCCATACAGCACGGCGTTTTTCACACAGGCAAAGTGGCAATCCGGCTTACTTTCTATTGGGCTTCTTTTTAATCCGCAACAGTTTGCTGAAATCCTCAAACAAAGAAGTATCCGTCGGCTCGAACATGACCCATTTCCCATCATGGTATGTTTGCGCCTTCTCGTATATCTCCTGCGTTTCTTTTGTATAATTCTCGCGCGCCGCTTCAAATTTCAAGCGCTCATCCCTGCCAAGGATAACCATAAAACCCATGCGGTTTTCCCTTGCATACAATGCGCACAGGGTTTTGCCTCCTCGCCGGTATTTATACTCATACGTCCACGCTTTTCCGCCTTTATTCCACAGACGCTCCATATCGTATGATTCTTCAATCAGGGCGCAGAGCCCATCCCATACCTCGTACAGGCGGTTCCCGATTAGCGCCGTCATTTCTTCTTTGCCGGGGATCGAATTCAGCATGGCAGCCTCCAAATACCTTCAAATCCAACGCTGTATTTCTGCGCGGCAGCCTCACGCCCCGCCCGCATATTCCATGAGCAGCGCGCGCACGGCCTCCGCGTCGCTCAGGGCGTTGACGCGCTCGCGCAGGCGCGCCGCGCCGGGCACGCCGGTGATGTACCAGGCCACGTGCTTGCGCATTTCCAATACGCCCTTTTGTTCGCCGTAGAGCCTGAGCGCCATGTCCAGATGGCGCAGGGCGGTCTGCATGCGCTCCCGCAGTGTGGGCGGCGTCCACGGCTTGCCCTCGAGGGCGGCGCGGATCTCCGCGAACACCCAGGGGTTGCCCTGCGCGGCGCGGCCGACCATCACGTGGGCGCAGCCGGTTTCTTCCAGCATGCGCCTGGCGTCCGCGCCCGTGCGCACGTCGCCATTGCCCAAAACGGGAATGTCCACGGCGCGCACGACTTCGGCGATGACCCGCCAGTCGGCCCGCCCGGCGTAGAACTGATCGCGCGTGCGGGCGTGGTCGGCCA
>CAMMGP010000146.1 GCA_946496415.1 uncultured Clostridia bacterium
GCGGCTACGGCTCCGTGGACATGGGCGCGATGATGGCCGTGCTGGTTCTCTCCATCGTTCCCATCGTCATCTTCTACCTCGCCTGCCAGAAGTACATCATCCGCGGCGTCATCGCCGGCGCGGTGAAGGGGTAGGTTTTCGGGTAGATTTATCCCCGCCACAGCTTTCGTGGCGGGGATGTTTGTTTTTGGAAGGGCTACGCCTCCAGCACGGCTTGCAGCGCCGCATCCTTGCCGGAAACATAGTCGGTCAGCGTGCGCTCCACTTCGATGTCCGGCATCAGGGAGCCGTTGGGGCCGCCGGGGAGCATTTCGAAGTACTTTGTGGAGTAGTAGACCGTCAGCGGCAGGTGTTCCAGCGTGAACGACTGTATCTCGCCATAGTGGTTGGCGCTGCCGCCGGTCGGCGTGCCGACGAGGGTGGCTCCGGCGCGCGTTTTGAGTTGCGCGGCGTTCATCACCGCCGAGGAGAAGGTGTTTTCGCCGATGAGCGCGTAGACGGCGAGACCGGTTTTATCCCGCAGGCCGGCAAGGCGGTCGATAAGCGGCTCCAGGATGGCGGAATTGCCGCCGCCGTTGTAGCGCAGGTCTACGCAAACCTTGGCATAGTTTCCCGCTTCCAGTTCCGCCGCCACATTCTCCACGAAGTCCGCCATCGGGTATTCCGGGTCTTCGGCGCAGGAATAGTAGCCGATCCAGAGCGTGTCGCCGTAGTTTCGGTATTCGTAGAGGCCGGCGGGCTGTTCGGCGGCGGGGGTGGCTTCGCGTTCGAGGAAGGAAAACTGCGCTGTGTACATCTCCTCGCCCACCAGCGCTTCGACGGTGGCGGTGTGCTGCGCGCCCTGCGCGTCCGTGAAGGTCACCTCCGCCCGCGAGGCGTCGTCCAGGATGCCCACGTAGCGCAGGCCCTCGGCATCAGCGATGTTGGCGGCGAGTTGCGTTTGCAGGCGCACTTCGTTGTCGTAGCTGATGAGCGGGGTAAGGCGGGCAAAGACTTCGGCCATGGGTACGCCCGCGATGGCGGTGATCTCCATGCCGAGGTAGTCCGCGTAAGGCTCGGTGGTGGCGAGGAGGTAGACCCTGCCGGAAAAGAGGCCGGTCTGCAAGGGCAGCGCGCGGAGCATTCCCTGCGCGTTGCCGCCAGTGAACCACGCCTGCGTGTGCGCGTCGCCCAGCGAGGCGACGAGTTCGATGAGCGCGTAGCAGGCGGTGATGTCGTCGGTATCTTCATCGCGCAGCGTTTCCGCCGCCTTCTCCACGCGCGCTTCCCATTCCTCGGGCGTCACCAGCGCGAAGAGGTCGTAGTGCCCTTCTTCCAAGCCGGCGCGCAGCGTTTCCAGATCGGAAAGCCGCTCTTCCACGTTCGTCTCCGCCGCGGCGGGCAGGGCGGCGAGCAGCAGCGCCAGCGCGAGGCACAAAGTCGTTTTCAACATGTTGCGAAACATATGTTTTCTCCTATCCGAATACATCCTGTATCTTCGCCCGCTCCGCCGCGCCCTCGACCCAGTTTTCCACGTAGCCGCAGTCACAGCACACATAGCGGATGACGGGGATCTTTCCCAGCAGCGTCACGGTGGTGGTGTAGATGTTGTTGCCGCTGGCGTAGCGGTTGGGATTGTCCGGCACGCGCGCGATATTCTGCGAGCCGCACTTGGGGCAGATGTGCGTGTTCTTCATCACCATTCCCTCTTTTCGTATGCGCGACAGGAAATGACGTAGGAAAGGGGCATGCACGCGATCACCGCCGCGAGCAGAACCAGATAGACCGTCTTGAACGGGAAGTGCGCTTCGGTCGACATACCGCTGAACGTACCGATGAGCACGGCCACGAGCACGATGAGGATATAGAAATTCACGCGCGCCTTTTCCGAGCCGAAGCGGTATGTCAGCGGCAGCAGCACGCATGGCCCGATCAGGCTGAAGACGAACATGCCCACAACCATCATCACAAACCCTTCCGCGAGCGCCGAACCGCTGCGCAAAACCGCGATCGCCTGCAATGCGGTCATAAGGATTCCCATGACGGCGATCAGCAGCAGCGACAGCAGGTACTTTTCCCGCACCTCGTCGCGCCGGCGGAGGGGCAGCGTGCCGGCGTAGGCCGGCCAGTGGAAGCGCTCGTCGTAGGAAATGAGCGTCACCGGCAGGATGCCGAACATTATCGTCGGATAGGCCATGAAAAACAGACTTTCCGAAGAAATGAACGACACTGCCGCGAACACCGCGACGATAAACAGGTACGAGCGGCAATAGCTCCTGGCCATATACCAGTCCTTCAAAAACAGCGCGCGCATCAGCGGTCCCCCCTTGCCATGTAGACAAACAGTTCTTCCAGCCCCACGGGCGAAATTTGCATGCCGGCGGGCACGCGACTTCTTTCCACCACGGCTTCCACGCCGTAGGGTGAGGACTTGCTGCCCTTGACGGCGGCGCCGTCCAGCTCCGCGAGCTGTTCGCGGCTGACGTGGATGAGGCCGTACTTCTCCAGCAGCGCGTCCTTTTCATCGCAGAGCATCAGTTTGCCCCGGTGGAGGAAGGCGATGTAATCGCAGACCTTCTCCAAATCGCTGACGATGTGCGAGGAAAGGAGGATCGAGTGGCCCTCGTCGCGTGTATAGTCCATGAAGATGTCGAGAATCTCATCGCGTGCCACGGGGTCGATGCCGTTGAGGGCCTCGTCGAGGACGAGCAGACGAGCGTTGTGGGAAAGCGCCACCGCCAGAGAGAGCTTCATCTTCATGCCGCGGGAAAAGTCCTTGAAGGGCTTATCCTCCGGCAGGGAGAGTTTTTGCAGGTTCTCATCGTAGGCGCGCGCATCCCAGTTCCGATAGGCGGCGGCCATGATCCTGCCCGCCTGCCGCGCGGTGACGCACTCGGGAAAACCTGTCTCGTCCAGCACCACGCCCAGTTCTTCCTTGACGGCGCGGCCGTCTGTATCCATGTCGCGGCCAAGCACGCGCACCGCGCCGCCGTCCCGTTTGAGCATGCCCAGCAGGAGTTTGATCACGGTGGTTTTGCCCGCGCCGTTCTCCCCCACCAGCCCCATCACGCAGCCCTCGGGCAGCGTCAGGGATACGCGGTCGAGGGTGAAATCCCCATAGTGTTTGGTAAGGTCTGTGAGTTCCACAGCGTTCATACGGTCTCCTCCCCGGAGAGGACGTCGTAGATGTTGAAAACGTCCTCCCTCGTCAAGTCACAGCTGGCCGCCAGCTTGGCGACCTCGGTCAAATGCGCCTCGATGCGGCGCAGGTTCTCTTCGCGCAGCAGTTCCACGTTGCGCGGAGCCACGAAGTAGCCCTTGCCGGCCACGGCGTAGACATAGCCGGCCTGCAAAAGCTCGTCGTAGGCGCGCTTGGTGGTGATGACGCTGATGCGCAGATCCTTGGCCAGCGCGCGGATGGACGGCAGGGGCTCGTCCTCCTTCAGGGCGCCGGAGACGATCTGCGCGCGCACCTGCTCGCAAATCTGCTCGTAGATGGGCGCTCCGCTCTTATTGTCGATGAACAGTTCCATGGCATGCCTCCGTAACTTCTGTTCATATACAGTATATACAGTAGATACAGTTCTGTCAAGCCCCAAATGCTGTAAAAGCGAAAAAAATTGCCGCGCACGGGGCGCGGCGGGAAGAACGAAAAGAACCCTTACTTCATAAACTTGCGGATGAGTTTCAACTTGCCCTCGCCGTAGGGGTGGTAGCGCATGGGCAGATCCAGCCAGGTGGACTTTTTCACGATGCTGCGCTCGTGGGTGAAGGTATCGAAACTCTTTTTGCCGTGGTAGCTGCCCATGCCGGAATCGCCCACGCCGCCGAAGGGCATGTGCGAGGTGGCGAGGTGGATGATGGTATCGTTGATGCAGCCGCCGCCGAAAGAACAACTGTCCAGCAACCGCCGTTCCGTCTCCCTGCTGGCCGTGAAGATGTAGAAGGCCAGCGGGCGGGGGCGAGCGCGCACGAAGGAGATGACCTCATCCAGGGATTCATACGGCAGCATCGGCAGGATGGGGCCGAAAATCTCCTCCTGCATGATGGGGGAATCCGGGGAGACATCGGCAAGCAGCGTCGGCTCGATGAAGCGGCGCGCGTCATCGTGGCCGCCGCCGAGGGCGAGGGTCTGGTTTTCCAGCAGGCCGAGGAGGCGGCGGTAGTGCTTTTCGGAGATGATGGTGGGCATGTTCGCATAGTCGCCGGTGGGGAAAAACTCCCTGAGGGCGGCGCGGAACGCCTCGACAAAGGGCTGCTGGACGGACTTGTGGATGAGGAGATAGTCCGGCTCCACGCAGGTCTGACCGGCGTTCAGTACCTTGCCAAAGGCGACGCGGCGGGCGGCGAGCTGGATATTCGCCGTTGCGTCGACGATGACCGGGCTTTTGCCGCCCAGTTCCAGCGTCACGGGGGTGAGGTGTTTGGCGGC
>CAMMGP010000147.1 GCA_946496415.1 uncultured Clostridia bacterium
GCTGGGCATCCTCTGGGTGGTGCTGGGGGCGGTCAATTCCATCGTGCAGGTGACGCGCGTTCTGCCGCTCACCACGCGCGACGTGCTGCTCATTCCCGACGGGCTGAAGATGATCACCGTCTATTTCAAGTGGTATGAGATCGCCGGCATGTTCGTGGGCGCGGCGCTGCTCATCGCCGGCCTCGTGCTCATCGTGGTCAAGTGCCGCAAGCGGGAGGATCTCAACCGCACGGTCAGCGTCGGCGTGTTCTGCGCGGTGACGGCGCTGACGCTGGTGGTGGGCAAGGTTTCCGTGGAACTGGGCGATATCGACTGGGAAAAGACCAGCCTGGTCGACGCCTACCAGAACTACGGCTTCGCCTATGGCTTTACCTATACCTTCGCCGATTTCGGCATCGAGCGGCCCATCGAGTATTCCGAGGAACTGGTCGAGGAGATCGCCGGCGACGTCATCGAACCCACCGCCGCGCCGGAGCCGGCTGAGGCGGAGCCGCTGACGCCCAACGTGATCTTTGTGCAGCTGGAATCGTTCTTCAACGTCCACGACCTCGCAGGCGCGGAGTTTTCCCAGGAGCCCATTCCCGTGTTCCGCGAACTGATGGAAACCTGCCCCCACGGCCAACTCAAGGTGCCCTCCGTGGGCGGCGGCACGGCCAATACGGAATTTGAGGTGCTCTCCGGCATGAACCTGGATTACTTCGCCGCCGGCGAGTTTCCCTACAATACCATTCTCAAGGACACCTCCTGCGAAACGGTCTGCTTTAATCTGAAGGAACTGGGCTACACCGCCACCGCCGTGCACAACTATACGGGCACGTTCTATGGCCGCAACACCGTTTACGCCCAGCTGGGCTTTGACCGCTTCGTGCCGCAGGAATACATGAACGGCCTGACCTACAACGCCCTCGGCTGGGCGCGCGACAGCGTGCTCGTGAGCGAGACGATGCAGGCGCTGACCACCACGCCGGGGCGCGATTTCGTCTTTACCGTCACCGTGCAGTCCCACGGCAAGTATCCCACGGAGGCGGAGAAAGTCGAAGGCGATATCAAGGTGCTCTCCGCGCCGGAAACGGTGGACGCGGCGGCGCTGACCTATTACGTCAACGAGCTTTCCCAGGTGGACGCCTTCATCGGCGCGCTCATCGACGAACTCGAGGACTTTGACGAACCCACCGTGCTGGTGCTCTACGGCGACCATCTGCCCGCGCTGAACATCGAGGCGGACGAGCTGTCGACGGGCGACCTTTATCAGACCACCTATGTGCTGTGGAACAACTTTGGCCTCGATCTGCAGGGCGGCGATCTGCAGGCCTTCCAGCTTTCGGCCTATGTGCTCGGGCAACTCAACATCCACAGCGGCATTTTGACGCGCTTTCACCAGAACTTCGCCCCCGATTGCGAGGAGGAGGACTATCTTTCCTTCCTGCGCGTGCTGGAATACGACATGCTCTACGGCGACCACAACATCTACGCCGGCGATTCGCCCTATCAGCCCACGGATCTGCAACTGGGCACGGCGCCTATCGTCTGCGAAAGCTACACCTACGATCCCGGTACGGCCACCATCAGCGTCTACGGCCAGAACTTTACCACCTACAGCGATATCATCGTCGATGGCGAACGCAAAAACGCCGTCTTTGCCGATGAAACGCGCCTCATTGCCCGCGCCAACGGGGTTACGGAAAACAGCCTCGTCTGCGTCGGCCAGTTCACCCGCGAGGGCGAAGAACTGGGACGCTCCGGTTTTGGAAAAATGCGTGAAATTTCGCCGTAACGCCTTGTAATTTCCCGCCGCTCGTGTATGATAACAATAGGCCGTGTTTCCGCCCGGCCCGGCGGTCGCATGGCCGCGAAACAGCGCCTTTCCGCCACTTCACGTGGCTAAACACGACTTTGCAGGAGGTCCAACTTGGCCCAAGGCAAGCACAGTTCCCCTCAAACCGCCCCCGCCGCGCGTCCGCAAAGGCGCGCGCAGGCCCGCCCGCGTCCGCAAAGCGCCGCCAAAGGCGCGAAGGGCGCGAAAAAGCGCCCGCAGAGCGCGCCGGGCAGTCGCCGGGGCCTCGCCATTCTGGCCGTCGTCTGCGTATTGGCGCTGACGGCCGGTTTTTTGCTGCAAACCATGCTCCCCGCGCCGGTCAGCGCCGCCGCGGATGAGCGCGTTTCCACCTCCATGGTGCGCATCAGCGAGGTCATGACCTCCAACGCCTCCGCCGTGCGCGCCGACAACGGCCAGTTCACGGACTGGGTGGAAGTGGTCAACACCGGCGTCACCGACGTCTCCCTCAAGGGCTATACGCTGCTCAACGCCGACGACGCCCTCGCGCCGCTCACCTTTCCGGACATCACCCTCGCCCCGGGCGAATACCTTCTTATTTATTGCGATGGCACGCTCAAAAACGCCGCCGGCTACGCGCTGCACGCGCCCTTCCGCCTCAGCGCCTCCGGCGTCACCCTCGGCCTGTACGACGCCGAGGGCGCGCGCGTGGACGCCGTGGACGTGCCGGGATTGGAGCGCAACTTCGTCTACCGCCGCGCCCAGCAGGACGGCGCGTGGGGCGTCAGCGCCGACTATACCCCCGGCCTGCCCAACACGCTGGAGGATCACCTCTCCCTGGACGTCGCCAGCGCCGACAGCCCCATCGTCATCTCCGAGGCCTCCTCGCAGAACCGCACCTACGCCCGCAGCGCCGATGGCGAATGCTACGACTACATAGAACTTTACAACACCTCCGCGCAGCCGGTTTCCCTCGCGGGCTATACACTCACCGACGACCCCAACGACCTTGCCAAGTACACCTTCCCCGAGGGAACGACCATTCCCGCGGGCGGCTATTGCATCGTCTACGCCTCCGGCAGGATGGAAGCCCCTGCGGGCGAATTGCACGCGCCCTTCAAGTTCTCCGCGGACGGCGAGAGCATCATCCTCTGCGACGCCCAGGGCCGCTCCATCGCGGGCATCGACCTGCCCGCGCTTCTGAGCGATCAGGCATATTCGCGCCAGGAGGACGGTTCCTTCACCGCCGACCTCGCCCCCACCCCCGGTCTGCCCAACAGCGAGGAAAGCGCCAGCGCCCTGCGCGCGCAGGTATCGCAGGGGAACGCGAGCGGCGTCTACATCAACGAATTTACCGCCTCGGAAAAGAGCCGCCCCCACGACTGGTTGGAGGTGTACAATTCCTCCTCGCAGGCGGTGGACATCTCCGGCTGGGGCCTTTCGGACGACGCTTCCAGCCCGCGCAAGTGGCGCTTCCCGCAGGGCACGGTCATCCAGCCGGGCGGGTATCTGACCCTCTACCTCTCCGGCACGTCCGGCGTGGATTCGGACGGCGTTTTGAACGCCTCCTTCCGCCTCTCCGCCGATGGCGGGTACAGCCTCACGCTCTCGGACGCCTCCGGCGCGCTGCTGGATCGCGTGTTCGTGCCGGAGCAGTACACAGGCATCTCCTATGCCCGCATGGCCGACGGCAATTTCCTCTATACCGTGGAATCCACGCCCGATCAGCAAAACAGCGCCGAGGGCCGTCAGGGCCGCATCGCCGCGCCCGAGGCCTCCGTGCCCGGCGGCATCTACCACACGGGCGACACCGTCACCGTGGAACTGAGCGCCGAAAGCGGCGCGCGCATCTATTACACGCTCGACAGTTCCATGCCGGACGAGACGGACGCCCTCTACACCGGCCCCATCACCGTCAGCGCCACCACCGTGGTGCGCGCCCGCGCCTTCAAGGATGGCAGCCTGCCCTCCTTTGTCGAGACGCAGACCTACCTCTACGACGCCGACCACGAGATGCGCGTGGTCTCGCTGGTGGCCGATCCCTACGATATGTTCGACGAGACGAACGGCCTCTACATGGCCGGCCCCAACGCCAGCCCCACCTACCCCCACACCGGGGCCAACTACTGGCGCACGGACGAGTTGCAGGGCCACGTAGAGATGTTCGACGAAAACGGCTCGACGATGATCTCCCAGGGCTGCGGCGTGCGCCTGCATGGCCAGTACAGCCGCGCCGAGGCGCAGAAGGCCTTCAAGATCATCGCCCGGCGCGAGTATTCCGGCCTCAACCGCTTCCACGCCCGCATCTTCACCCGGCGGGATTATGAGGAATACCAGTCCTTCCTGCTGCGCGGCTCGGGGCAGGATGGCGACCGCACCCGCATGCGCGATTCCGTTTTGCAAACGCTGGCGGAGAACACCAGCGTCATGTATCAGGAAACGGAACTGTGCGTGGTCTACATCAACGGCGAATACTGGGGCCACTACAACATCCGCGAGCGCATCAACAAGTACTCCATCTGCCAGTTCGAGGGCTGGGAGGGGCAGGAGGACGACATCGACCTTGTCAAGGCCAACGACCGCGAGATGCAGGG
>CAMMGP010000148.1 GCA_946496415.1 uncultured Clostridia bacterium
TACCCGTTATCTCGCTTGCCAATCCTGCCTGACAGATGCCATGGTAAAAAATCTTTGAATTACTTTCTTACGAGCACCCGTCTTCTCGTCAGGGCGATTTTTTGCGTCTGTGCGCCTTGTCCGCGCTCCGGCGCGCCGTTGGCTTTCCCCTTCAGCCCTTTTCTCCGCGCGGCAGCGTGCTGGAGCGCACGACCAGCTCCGTTTCGATCTTGGAGATGGTCACGGGGCGTCCCGGCTCGCGCATGCGCAAAAGGAGCAGGCGCATGGATTCGCGCGCCTCGCGCTCGAGATCGGCGCCAATGGAGGTCAGCCGGTAGGGGATGCGCATGTGCGCGGCCACGTTGTCAAAGCCCGTGAGCTGTATGTCCGCGGGTACGCGCAGGCCGATGTCCTCGAAATAGCAGGCGGCTTCCCAAGCGATGAGGTCGCTGAAGGCGCAAATGGCGTCCGCGCCGCGCTCCAGGAGGGGCGCAAGCACGCGGCCCACGTCGCCGCCTGTGGGGCTGGCCTCGGCCACGAGCGCGGGGTCAGGCTCCACGCCCGCCTCTCGCAGGGCGTCCAGATAGCCGTTCTTGCGGTCGCGCGCGGAAGAGATGCGCTGCGTGACGCCCAGCCAGGCGATGCGCCGGCAGCCGCAGGAGAGCAGGTGGCTGGCGGCCAGATAGCCGCCGCGCCAGTCGTTCCAGAGCACGGTGTCCTCATCGCCGGAGCGATCCATGCGGCCGCAGAGCACGCAGGGCACGCCGTGGCGCTTGAGCAGCCGCAGAGACTCCTCCGGTTCGGCGCAGGGGCAGAGCACCACCCCGTCCACCTTGCGGCTGATGGCCGTGCGCACGGCCTCGGCCTCGCGGCCGGGATCCTCGTCGGAATTGAAGATGATGATCTGGTAGCCCTCTTCGCGCAGGACGCGCTCCAGCGCCTTGGTCTTGGCCGCGAACAGGGGGTTGGCGATGTCGCCCATCACCACAGCGATGGTGTTCGTGCGCCCGGAGCGCAGGGAGCCGGCAATGGCGTTTTGCACATAGCCCATCTCCCGCGCCGCCGCCTGGATGCGCGCCTTGGTGGCCTGCGCCACCAGGGGGGAATCGCGCAGGGCCAGCGAAACGGTGTTGGCCGTCGTGCCCACGCGCTGGGCGATGCTCTTGAGCGTCGGGGCGGAACTCATTGCTTGTCCTTTCCGATGGTGTATTCGAGTATGTTCTCCTGCGTCATCTGCGCCTTGTCGGCGATCTCGGCGACGATGGCGCCTTCGCGCATCACGTAGATGCGGTCGGACATGCCGATCAATTCCGGCATGTCGGAAGAGATCATCATCACCGCCACGCCGCTGGCGGCGATCTGGTCGATCATGTGGTAGATCTCCGCCTTCGCGCCCACGTCGATGCCGCGGGTGGGCTCGTCGAGGATCAGGAGGCGCGGCTGCGTGGCCAGGCACTTGCCCAGCACCACCTTTTGCTGGTTGCCGCCCGAAAGCGTGCGCGTGAGCTGCTCGATGGAGTTGCAGGCCACATTGAGGCGCTTGACCGTGTCGTCCGCCAAAGCGCGCTCCTTGTTTCCAAACATGAACAGGCGGCGGAACATGCGGAACAGCGAGGCCAGAGAGATGTTCTCCCGCACGCTCATATCGAGAATCAGGCCCTCGGACTTGCGATCCTCCGTAAGGTAGACGATGCCCTCGCGGATGAGAGGCGTGGGGTCGAGACGGTTGAGCTTTCTGCCGCCATACCAGACCTCGCCGCCATAGCTCTTGCGGTAGCCGAAGATAGACTTGGCCAGCTCCGTGCGCCCCGCGCCGACCAGGCCGCCCATGCCGACGATCTCGCCGGCGTTGACGTGCAGGGAGATGGGCGCGGTCTGCGGCTCGAGGCGCAGATGGCGCACCTCGAGGAGCACGTCGCCGGTGGGCACATGCCTGTTTTCATACATGGCGCCCAGCTTGCGGCCGACCATCATGTTGACGATGGTATCGACGTCGAAGTCCTTCTTCTCCAGCGTGCCGATGTACTGGCCGTCGCGCAGAACGCTGAGGCGGTCGCCGACGCGCTCGAATTCCTCCAGGCGGTGGGAAATGTAGATGATGGCCACGCCCTGCGCGCGCAGGCGGTCGATGAGGTCGAAGAGTATGTCGATCTCGTTCTTGGTAAGCGACGAGGTGGGCTCGTCCATAATGATGATGCGGCAGTCGCAGGAGAGCACCTTGGCGATCTCGATGATCTGCTGCTGCGCGGTGGAGAGCTCCTTGACCAGCATGCCCGGGTCGATGTGTATGCCCATTTCTTCCAGGAGCTGTTTCGCCTTCTGGCGCATGGCCTTTTTGTCCTTGACGCCGTGGCGGGTGATCTCCCGGCCCATGAAGATATTGTCGGTAACGGTGAGGTTGTTGCA
The DNA here is from genome assembly GCA_946496415.1 of uncultured Clostridia bacterium. Lineage (GTDB taxonomy): Bacteria > Bacillota > Clostridia > Christensenellales > Aristaeellaceae > Pullichristensenella. The sequence continues at coordinate 2,386 of CAMMGP010000148.1, forward strand.
GAGGTTCAATTCCTGATGGATAAAGCCGATGCCCAGGGCCAGCGCCTCGCGGGCGTTGCGCGGCTGTATGCGCGCGCCGTCGATATACATCTCGCCTTCATCGGGAGGGATGATGCCGCCCAGCACCTTCATCAGCGTGGACTTGCCCGCGCCGTTCTCGCCCACCAGTATGTGCACTTCGCCCTTGCGCAGGTCGAAATCCACCTTGTCGAGTATCTTGACGGTGGTGTTGCGGATGGCAACGCCATAACTGTCGAATATGTACTTGGTGATGCCCTTCATTTCCAGCAATGCTCTTTCGGCCATGGTGGCGCCCTCCTTTCTACAGTTTGCGGTTCTTGTAGGCCTCCAGCACGATGGCCAGGAGGATGACCAGGCCCATCAACGGCTGATAGAGATAGATATTGACCGCCAGAAGGTTGACGATGTTTTCCAAGGACTTGGTCACCAGCACGCCGAAAATGCAGTTGACCACGCTGGAAACGCCGCCAAAGAGGCTGGTGCCGCCCACGACCGCCGCCGTGACGATCTCAAAGGTGTAGTTCGTGCCGCCCAGATTGCTCTGCGCGCAGTTGACGCGGATGGTGAGCAGCACCGAGGCCAGCGCCACCAGCGTGGAGCTGATGACGTAGGTAAGCACGTGCAGCCGCGCGGTGTTGACGCCCGAGAGCTTGGCCGTGGCGGCATTGAAGCCGAAGGCCGAAAGGTTGCGGCCGTAGGTCGTCTTATGGCGCAAAAAGTAGACCAGCACCACGACGATGACGGAGATGAACACGTACATCGGCAGTTTTCCCAGTTGGGAGATGAATATATTGTCCTGCGCGGCGGCGGGCAGCGATTCGAGGATGCCCTCCAGCGGCCGCGTGTCGCCGAAGGCCAGCAGATCCTCCGGCAGCTGATAGAAGGCGTCGCCCTTGCCGAAGATCTGGGCGATGCCGTAGAGCACGTAGCCGGAGCCAAGCGTGGCGATAAACGCCGGCACGCGCAAAAACTGCACAAGCGAGCCATTGAACAGGCCCACCGCCGCGCCGATGAGCAGCGTCAGGGGAATGGCCTGCCAGGCGGGGAAGCCGTAGCGCTTGGTCATCATGCCCAGGAGCACCGAACAAAGGCCCAGCGTGTAGCCCAGGGAAAGGTCGATGCCGCCGGTGGTGAGGATCAACATCAGGCCCATGCAGGCCACCAGCGGCACGGCGGCCTGCTTGATCACCGTAAAGATGTTGCGCACGGCGAAGAAGTTTTTCACAAACACGGAGGCGAGCACGAAGAGGATCAGGAACATGAGGATGCTGCCGTGATCCTTCACAAAGCGCGTCCAGGCGCTTTGGCGGACGACGCCCGGTTTTCCAGCGGTCTGTTGCTGCTGCATGGTGCGCCTCCTTTCTATTCCTTCAGCGCGCCGGGATCGGCGGCTGCGAACTGCGCGGTTCTGCTCTCGCGGCGCGCGCGGGTCATCATCGAAACGGCCACCACGGCGATGATGATCACGCCCACGAGTATGTTCTGGTAAAACGAATTGACGCTCAGAAGATTGAGTATGTTGCGGATGGAGCCGATGACCAGCGCGCCCACCATGGAGAGGATCACCTTGCCCTCGCCGCCGGACATGCTCACGCCGCCGATGATGCAGGCGGCGATGGCGTCGAGCTGATAGGGCTCGCCCTGCGTCGGATGCGCGGTATCCAGCTGCGCGGCCAGCAGAACGCCCGCCGCCGCGGCGCAGAAGCCGGACATGGAAAAGACGAACAGCTTGATCTTCGCGGTGTCGATACCGGCGTTTTTGAGCACCTGCTCATTGCCGCCGAGGCCGTAGATCTGCGTGCCAATGGCGGTCTTGGTGGTCACGAACACGCCGGCGAGGACGAACACCACCATGATATAATCGGAGATCGGCACGCCCAGGAGCGAACCGTTGCCCAAAAAGACATAGCTCTCCGGAAAACCGCCGAAGGAGCGGCCA
>CAMMGP010000149.1 GCA_946496415.1 uncultured Clostridia bacterium
GTGAAGGCGCTGGGCTACGAGATGGTCAACGACGAGATCGAGTTTTTGCCCTTCTGGGAAAACGGCGTGCGCTTTTTCACCTTCTACGGCCCCAACCGCGAGAAGATCGAGTTCAGCCAGATCCAGTAACGCGATGACAAGAGCACGCCCCGTCCATGTGTTTTCCACGGACGGGGCGCACTTTATTTCCCCTTTCGCACACAATAAAGATAGTGGCGCATATCTCCGGCAAAATAGCGCGCGGTAAATTCCTTTTCCCGGCGCATGTCCAGAGCCTCCGCCACGCGAATGGAAGAGAGGTTATCGGTGCGGATGATGGCATATACCGCTTCCGCGCCCAGCGTCGCAAAGGCATAGTCCCGGCAGGCGCGGGCGGCCTCACGGGCGTAGCCTTTATGCCAGTGCTTCCATTTGAGCTGGTAACCCACCTCCAACACTTCCTGTCCCTCACATGGCTGCAAGGTCAGCCCTGCTTCACCGACCATGGCGCCACTGTCCAACTCGACTGCCGCCCAAAGGCCGAAGCCGAGGACGGCATAGCGTCTCTGTTGGCGCTCCAGCCAGGCGCGCACATCCGCCTCGCTAAAATCATGGTCATAAGCGTACATGACGCGCCTGTCCTGCAAAAGCTCCCGCAGGTCGTCCAGATCGCCCTCCGTCAGCTCTCGCAAAAGCAGACGGTCTGTGCGCAGTATCTCCTTCATATCAGTTGCCACACTCTATGCTGATCTCGTTGAAGATCTTCAGGATATCGTCCATCTGCACGGCCTGTTTTTCTTCGCCGGCCTTGTCGAGCACGATGCCGCCCTGGTGCATCATCAGCAGGCGGTCGCCGTATTCGAGGGCGTAGCGCAAATTGTGCGTCACCATCAAAGCGGTAAGCTTCTTTTCGCGCACGATGCGGTCGGTCAGCTGCATGATGATCTCGGCGGTCTTGGGGTCGAGGGCGGCGGTGTGCTCGTCGAGGATGAGAAACTCGATGGGCGTCATCGAGGACATGATCAGCGAGAGCGCCTGCCGCTGGCCGCCGGAGAGGCTACCCACCTTGGAGTTCATCATGTTTTCAAGGCCCAGCCCCAGCGGGCGCAGCAACTCTTTGTAGGCCTCCACGCGGCGGCGGTCGGTGCCGGGGCGCAGGTCGTAGCGCTTGCCCTTGTTGTCGGCCAGCGCCATGTTTTCGAGGATGGTCATCGAGGCGCAGGTGCCCATGGCGGGGTTCTGGTAGACGCGGCCCATGCGGCGGGCGCGGCGGTGCTCGCTTTCGCGCACGATGTCCTTGTCGGCGAGTATGATGCTGCCCGAATCCGGGGCGATGGAGCCACAGATGATGTTGAGCATGCTGGTCTTGCCCGAGCCGTTGGAGCCGACCACGGAGACGAATTGCCCTTCCGGCACGGAGAGGTTGAAGTTCTCAAACAGGCAGATCTCCTGCACGGTGCCGGGGTTGTAGATCTTGCAGATATTGCGCAGTTCAAGCATGCTTCTTCCCTCCCTTGCGCAGAAGCCCCGCCGCGAGGATGATGAGGAAGAGCACGGCGGTGATGAGTTTTAAGTCGCTGGCGCCCATGCCGCAGGCGATGGCGAGGGAGACGCACATCCTGTACACCACCGCGCCGACGATGGCCGCCGTGGTGCCCTTGACAAACGACACGCGGCGGAAGAGGTTCATGCCGATGATGACGCTGGCCAGCGCCAGCACCATCGCGCCCGTGCCCATGGAGACTTCAAACATGCGCTGGTGCTGGCAGAGCACCGCGCCGGAGAGCGCCGCGAAGGCGTTGGCGATCATCAGGCCGATGATCTTCACGCGGCCCTTGTCGCAGGCAAGCGCCGTGACCACGCGCTCGTTGTCGCCTACGGCGCGCAGAAGGTAGCCCGCGCGGGTCTTTAAAAAGAGGTCGAGCAGTATCTTTACCACCAGCACGACGAGGAAGATGATGATGAGCGTGCTAAAGTCGCCCACGAGGCCGGAAAAGAAGCCCGCCACGGGGTTGTTCTGAAACAGCGTCACGTCCTTGCGGCCGATGGTGGCCAGGGACTTGCCGCCGGAAATTTTCAAATTGATGGAATAGAGCGCCGTAGAGACGATGATACCGGAAAAGAGGTCGCGCACTTTGAGTTTGACGTGGATCAGCCCCGTGCACAGTCCGGCGGCCGCCCCGCCGGCGATGGCGGCCAGAAGCGCCAGAAGCGGGCTGTGGCCGGCGGCAATGACCATGGTGGAGATGACGCCGCCCAGGGGGAAGGTGCCGTCCACGGAAAGGTCGGGAAAGTCGAGAATGGTATAGGTAATCAGCACGCCCATGGCCAGCAGGGCGTAGATAAGCCCCTGCTCCAGCGTGCTGGGCAGGGCGTTGACAAAGTCCACCACCCCAGCGTTCCCTCCTCCCGCCGCGTCCCTCGGGCGGCCGCGGCCGCCCGGCCCGGGAAATGTCCCGGGCCGGACAATGCGATCGTTATTCGGCGTCGGCCATATCGGTGGCGCGGGCCATGAGGTCTTCGGGAATGGTCACGCCCAGCGCCTCGCAGGCGTCGGTGTTGACGTAGAGGGCGCTTTCCTCGATGGTCTCATAGGGGATATCGGCGGCTTCCGCCTCGCCCTTGAGCACCTTGGCGGCCATCTTGCCGGTCTGCACGCCCAGCGCCACGTAGTCCAGGCCCTCGGCGGCGACGCAGCCGAGCGTCACCTGTTCGATCTCGCTGCCGAACACGGGGATGCCGGCGGCGTCCGTTTCGTCGAGCACAACTTCAAGGTACTGCACCACGGTGTTGTCGGTGAGCATGGTCAGGCAGTCCACGTTCGGCAAAAGCTGCGGCAGGGCAAGGGAGATGTCCGCGCCGGAGGTGACGCCGCTTTCGACGATGGTGAAGCCGTAATCGCCAGCCAACTGCTTATAGCTTTCCAGCTGCACGAGGCTGTTGGCCTCGCCCACAGTGTAGAGGATGCCGATGTTCTTGGCATCCGGCAGCATGGCGCGGATGGTTTCAAGCTGCTTGGCGACGGGCAGTTCGTCGCTGGTGCCGGTGACGTTGCCGCCGTCGGTGAGGCCGGCCTCCTCGGGGGCGGACACGGCGGTGTAGATCACGGGGATCTCGTCCTCCGCGGCGTTGTAGGCGCACACGGCAATGGGCGTGGCGATGGCGCAGATGAGGTCATAGCCATTGGCGACGAAGTTGGAGGCGATGGTCGTGGCCATGCTGGTGTCGGCCTGGGCGTTCTGGTATTCTACGGTGAGGTTCTCGCCTTCGACGATACCTTCTTCGGCAAGGCCGGCGAGGAAGCCTTCGCGGCAGTTGTCCAGAGAGCCGTGTTCGGCGAACTGGGCGATGCCGATGGTGTAACTCTCCTCTTCGGCAACGGCAAAGCAGGACAGGGCAAGAATCAGGGCGATCATCAGGGCGGCAAACTTCTTCATGGGGGTACCTCCTCAAAAAATGATTTTGATGGAGATCGTCGAGCCGAGGGGAACAAAAAACGCCTCAAGCCATTTGCTTGAGACGGTTGCCCGCGGTGCCACTCAACTTGGTCTTTCGACCCGCTCGCTCCATGTGCCATCACACATGCCGCCATGATAACGGGTGCGGATCCCGTCGCTCCCTACTGTGATTTCAGGAGCGCCCTCGGAAGCCCATTCGCCGGACGCCTCCTTGCCGCGATCCCACCGCCCGCGACTCTCTTGGAAGGACGCCGTTCCGGGTACTTTTCTCCCTCAACGGTTGATGCAATGATACAACCATTTTCCCCGTTTGTCAACCCCCTTTTGAAAATTTTTTTGCCGGCGATGGATATTCCCCGCCGCAAAGATGCAGAAAACCCCGAAAACGACGCGGTTTTTCGGGGTTTTTGCAGGATGAAAATGTTTTGGAGAAATTCTCCCGCCAGACGGTCGGGCGGTCACGGGGCGCTCCGGCCCTCCTCCGCCCGTTTGGGCAGTTCCCGGCCGCAATAGGGGCAGACCTTCCAGCCATCCTCAGCGGCATGGCCGCAGGCAGGACAGGAACGGCGCACCTGCGCGCCGCAGGCGGGGCAATAGGCAAAGCCCATGCGCAGCACCGTGCCGCAACGCGGGCAGCGGCTGCCAACGCCGCGCGAGCGCACCAGCATGTAGACCAGCCAGGCGACGACGTTGCCAATTAGCGTCAGAAGCCCCCACATGGCGGGCAGGAAATCGCGGCGGCGGGCGTCGCGGAACACCCACACAGCCAGCAGCAGCGTGAAGGCGGCGTAGAGGATGAGCGCGGCGGTGACGGCTTCCACCGCGCAGGCGTGCAGCTGCATCCTCTCCGCGTCCACGGCGCGCAGCGCGTCGTTGTCCAGATAGAAGGATACCAGCGTGCG
>CAMMGP010000150.1 GCA_946496415.1 uncultured Clostridia bacterium
GGCCATAGCGGCGGTGCAGATCGAGCAGCGCGCGCTCAAGGGCCAGCGCGCGGCCGCGGCCGCCGTCGCCAAAGATGCTCGTCTGCTCAGGAGCGCCCTGCGGACAGAGAGCGCTCACGCATACGCCGAGGCTGCGCACGCTTTTCTGCCATCCCCAGCGCTCGCGGAACAGGGCCATGGCCGCCCGCGCGATCTCGCCGGAAAGCGCGGTGGGGGCGGGGAGCGTCTTTTGTACGGTGACGGTCTTCAGATCGCAGTCGCGGATGGAAATGGTCACCACGCGTCCCATCAGTCCGCGGCGCAGGAGCCGTTCCCCCACGCACTGGCTGAGCACGGCAAAGAGTTCGCGCGCGTCAGCGTCGCTCACCAGGTCGCGCGCGGGCGTGACGCTGTTGCCAATGGACTTGATCATCGCCTCCGCCCCCAGGGGCGATACCGCCTCGCATTCCAGGCCGTTGGCATACGTCCAAAGCGTCTCGCCGTGCTTGCCCAGCATGGCGCGCAACGCCTCCGGACGGCGCGCGGCGATGTCGCCGATGGTGCGTATATTGCGCTCGCGCAGCCGCCGCTCCGTGGCCGGCCCCACATAGAGCAGCGCGCGCGCTGGCAGCGGCCAGACGACCTTGCGGAAGTTTTCCACCGTCACGCAGGTGGTGGCGTCCGGCTTTTTCAAATCGCTGGCCAGCTTGGCGAAGACCTTGCCAAACGATACGCCCACCGACACCGTCAGCCCCAACTCCTTTTTCGCCCGCGCGCGGATCTCGTCGGCGATCACCTTGCCCTCCGCGCCCACGTCGCTCACGTCCAGCCAGGCCTCGTCCAGCCCAAAAGGCTCCACGCGATCGGAAAAATCGGCGTAGATGCGCCGCATCTTTTCCGCGTAGCGCAAATAGGCGGGAAAATCCGTACCTACCAGCACCAGTTCCGGACACTTTTCCTTCGCCTGCCAGATGGCCTCCGCCGTCTTTACCCCCGCGGCCTTGGCCAGTTCGTTTTTGGAAAGTATGATGCCATGGCGCGCCTGCGGATCGCCGCACACGGCCATGGGCACGCTCCACAGCGCCGGGTTCTTCAAACACTCCACGCTGGCATAAAAGTTGTTTAAGTCGCTGTGCAGGATCGTCCGCATGGAAACGCCCCCTTATCGAACATATGTTCTGATATCATTATAGCACATCTGTTCGAAAAAGCAAGCGAACGCGAGGTGAAATGATTTTGGCAAAACTTGGCAGGGGAAAAGCGGCAAAAAACGGAACCGCCGCCAGCGGGCAAGCGTCTAAAAGGCAAACTCATTCCGAAACGGAGGGGAATTGTATGAAACGGAAAGCCCTTGCGCGCGCCGTGGCATTGGCGCTGTGCCTGATGCTGTGCGTTCCGGCCATGGCCACATCCTGGGGCCTGACGGAACAGACGTCTTCCGCCGTGGCTGCGGGCGCGCTCTACGCGGGCGAGGAAGCGGCCCTGACCGGCTCCGCGGACGGCATCGGCGCCTATGTGGACGGTGCAGGCGGATTGTACCTGACTGGCTATGAGGGCTCGATGACGCTGCAATACGCCGCGCAGATCGTCCATGTGGACGAAGAGGAAGTCCTCTATCTGGCGGGCGAGGAGATCGAAGATCTCGGCGGCACGCTGATGCGCCTGGACCTTGATGACCTGAGCGAGACGGCGCTGGCCGACAACGTGCTGCGCGCCTGCGCGGTCACGGGCGACACGGTCTATTACATCTCCGCCGTCGATCCCACGGCGCTGATGCGCCTGGAGATCGACGACAGCGCCGGCGCGCAGGCCACCGCCACGCAGGTGGCCACGGCCAGCGGCAACATCGCCGCGCTCTATCTGCTGCCCGAGGGCGTGGTCGCCGCGCTGGAGGCCGGGCAGGGCGCGCTTTTGTACAACCATCGCGCCGGAGCCTTCGCCGAATACACCGGCGATGTGCCCGCCGCCGCGGCCTATACGGACGAGGCCTTTTTGCGCCTCAGCGCCGAAAGCCTTTTGAGCATGCAGTCGCTGGAGACTGGCGATGTGGAATTCGTCGATTTCGGCGTTCAGGACTTTGCCGCTCTGGGCGGTAAACTCTATTACATTACCTCGACCGCCGGCCAGAGCCGCCTCAAGGAGTTCGACCCCGCGCAGATGTCGTGGCGCATGCTCGCCTCGCTGAGCGCGGGCGTGACGCAGCTCGCCGCCAGCGCGGAAAGCCTCTTCGCGCTGGATGAAAGCACGGGCGAGGTCTATCGCGTCGATCTGGAGACGGGCGAATTGAGCGCCTTCAACGGCTGCGACCTTGCCGAACTTACCGAGGACGGCTATGCGCTGGACAGCCTGCGCCTTGAGGCCATGAGCGGCCTTGTCAACCTCTACGCCGTCTTTGCGCCCGAAGATCTCGAAGCCGACGGCTGGACGGGCAGCGAAGTGCCCACCTTCAACTTCGGCGAGGAAGCCCCCGCCGGGGAAGAGGAAGCGCGCTCCATCATCCGCCTGGCGGCTTCCTGGACGGTCGAAGGCGAACAGACCAGCGCGGACGTGCTCAAGCCGCAGGAGGAATACGGCACGCTCTCGCGCGGCAGCCGTGGCGAGGCCGTGCGCGCCCTGCAACAGCGCCTCATCGACCTGGGCTACCTCAACGATGACGCCGACGGCATCTTCGGCCCCAATACGCAGTACGCCGTGCGCCTTTTGCAGACCGACCTTGCCGACCGCGGCTTCTCCGTCAACGGCGTGGCCTCTCCGCAGTTGCAGGAAGTGCTCTTCAGCGGCAACCTCTCCGCTTACGATCCCTATAAAGCGCTCAGCCGCGGCAACACCGGCCTGCGCGTGACCATTTTGCAGGATCGCCTGCGCGCGCTCGGCTACCTGGCCGACGGCGCGGACGGCATCTACGGCGAGCGCACGGAGGAAGCTGTGGCCCTCTTCCAGGAGGAAAACGGCATCTCCGGCAGCGGCTCCGCCACCCGCGAAACGCTGCAGAGGCTCTACGCCTCGAACGCCCGCTACTGCACCAGTTATATCTACATGGAGAAGGGCGACACCGGCGAGCGCGTGCGCGAACTCAACCAGCGGCTCAAGGCCCTCTACTACTATGAGGGCACGCCCGGCAGCACCTATAACAACGCCACCGTCGCCGCCGTCAAGCGCCTGCAGGCCGAATTGGGCCTGCGGCAGACGGGCACGGCCACCGCGTCGCTGCAAGACCGGCTCTTCTCCGCCGGCGTTCCGGAATACAGCGGCTACATCACTTTGCAGCGCGGCGATTCCAACAGCCGCGTGGCCAACCTGCAGCGCCGCCTGCGCGATCTGAACTACTACGACGCCAACATCACCGGCAACTTCGGTTCCATCACCAAGGCGGCTGTGGAGCTGTTCCAGTATACGGCCGGCCTGGACGTCACCGGCGTGGCCACGGTGGAGACGCAGCAGCTGCTCTTCTCCGACCGCGCGCCCGTCTACGTACAGCCCACGCCCACGCCCGTGCCCACCGCCACGCCCACGCCCGCTCCGGGCGAGGTCGGCGCGCCGCAGATCGGCATTTCGCCCATCGACTCCATTTCCGGCGGCGTCTACTACCTCGACCGCGCGGCTGGCCGCGTGAGTTTCACCTGGAGCGCCGATGGCGACGTGGCCGCCTACTACGTGCGCGTGGCCGACAGCACCGGCAACACCATCGTCTCTCAGCAGGTGACCAACACCAGCGGCAACCTCTCGCTTGCCTCGCTGAAGGAAGGCGCACTCTACACCATCTCCGTGGGCGCGATCCCCGTCAACGGCACCGTGGACAACGCCCGCTGGACGCATCTGCAGTTCGCCCTCAAGGGCACGCCCACGCCGACGCCCACCGCCGTTCCTACGCCGACGCCCACGCCGGCGCCCGGCGAGGTCGGCATCCCCACGGTGTCCATCACGCCGGTGGAGAGCGTCAGCGTCGATATGATCCACTACGTCAGCGCCGGCACGCTGACCGTCGGCTGGAGCGCCGGCGGTGACGTGGACCACTACCTGGTGCAGGTGTTCGACGGCATGGGCCAGGTGCTGGCCTCGCAGGAGTTCACCGCCACCACCACCACACTGGGCACGCGCGCCATGCGCGAAGGCGAGGTCTATACGCTGCGCGTGACCGCCGTGCCGGTCAACGGCACAGTGGAAGATGGCAAGTCCACGGACGTGCGCTTCGCCCTCGAGGCTGCGCAGCCGACCCCGACGCCGACGCCCGTGCCGACGGAGGCCCCGACGGAAGCGCCCACCGAAACACCCACGGAGGCTCCGACGGAGGCCCCGGCGGAAGCGCCCACCGAAACACCCACGGAGGC
>CAMMGP010000151.1 GCA_946496415.1 uncultured Clostridia bacterium
GCCCCGGAAACGGAGCAGCCGGAAGAGCCTGCGCCCGAAGACTCCGCGGAAGACCCCAAAACCGAAGTAACGGGCGAACCGGAACCCGCGCCGCAGCCGGAGCATGCCTCGGAAACGGAGCAACTGGAAGAGCCTGCGCCCGAAGCCCCCGCTGAAGATTCCAAAACCGAACCCGCAACGGGCGAACCGGAACCTGCCCCGGAAACGAAGCAGGCGGAAGAACCTGCGCCCGAAGACCCCGCGGAAGACCCTAAAACCGAATCCGTAACGGGCGAATCGGAAACGCCCGCGCCGGAACCTGTTCCCAACGGCGAAAACGATCCTGAAAACAATACCAATCATATAAAAACGGACTCCGCCCCGCAGGCCTCTGCCATGGCCGCGGCGCTCGAAAGCGCCGTCGCCGCGCCGCAATCGGTGGAAGCGCCCCAAATGCTGATGGCGCTCGCCGCCCCGCAAGCGGAGGAAACGCCCGCCCAGAGCGAGCCCGCCGTGGACAACGGCGAAACGGAGACGGAAGAGGATTACGCCATCACTGCCGGCAGCGCCACACTGACCATCAACGGCATGCCCGTCGGCGGCGCTGCCTACGTGAACGACACGGCCAACAACGCCATCCGCAACGCCCTGCTCGGCGCGGTGGAACACCTGCGCACCGCTCTTGCGGAAGGCTCCGACGGCATCGTCGATATACGCATCACCGTCGGCGAGGGCACCTACGAAGGCGGCGTCGACCTCGGCGCCAGCGATGACGCCGATTCCCTGCGCGCGAAACTGCTGGAATCGCTCGGGGGCGATAGCGAAGGACCCATCGCCAACATCTCCATCGTCGCGGAAGACGCCATGGAAACGGACGCGGACGGCAATGAGAACCCGACCGCGAACGCCAACGGCAAGGCCGTCATCGAAGGCGACCTCATCTTTGACGGTTTCAACACGCTGCTCGCCGGCATCTATATCGGCATGAACAGCAAGATCAACGCCGCCAATGGCGACCGCTTTTCCTATTATGGCACTGAGCTTGACGACGATGTGGACATCGAAGTCGACAGCGTCGGCGAAGTCACGGTCGATACCGGCGACGGCGACGATACCGTGACGCTCACCGTCAAGCAGGAGCCGACCACGCGCGTGGACGTCGATTCCCAGGCCATCCAGGAGATCATTACCACCGAAATCATCAATTATGTTGCCTCCGGCGAGAGCGTCGAAGAAATCACTTCGCGGGACAGTTTTGAACAGCTCGTGGGCGACATGGTGCAAAAGATCACCGAGGAAAGCGTCTCCGGCTCCAACAAGCGCGAGCGCGCCAAGGTCACAGTGAAGACCGGCGCGGGCGACGATGTGGCGGACGTCAAGGTCGTCAACGCCACGGCCTTCGACGCCGTGGATCAGGGCGTCGGCCAGACTCCCGCATACAGCTTCGCCTTTGACTTGAGCGCCACGGATGTCGAGATCGACCTTGGCGACGGCGCGGACGAAGTCACCGTCTCCGGCGGCATGAGCGCCCGCTATGGCCAGAAGGCCCTGCAGGCGGCGCTTGACTACGCGCGCGATAAGCTGGACGCCGCGGCCATCGATGGCAGCAGCATTTCCATCAAAGGCGGCGCGGGCGACGATACCATTTTCGTGGACACCACCGCTGCGTACTACGATCTCTTCGGCGCGGACGTGCAAATCGCCGCGGGCGATGGCTTTGACCGCACGCACCTCACCGGCGAACTGGCCGAGACAGTGAACGTGGGCGACCGCATTTCCGGCGGCCTTAAGCACCTCGACCTCGAAACGCAGTCGGAAGTGCAGGTGCTCGAAAGCATACTCGGCCTCATCACCGAGGACAACCCGGCAACGGCAGCGCTGGCCCTGCACCAGACGCTGGCGATCGACATGTCCGGCATCGAAGCCATCACCGATCTTCTGGACAACAAGAACAGCGTCACGCTGACTGGCGCGAAGACGCAACTCTCCGTCGAACCCTTCACGGACTACATACTCTCCGCCGGTCTGGATGGCAAGGTATCCTTTGCCGTCACCGTTTCGGGCAACGGCTTCCTCTCCAACCTGCTGGTCGCGGCGGCCCGGAACGCGACGGAAGACCGCCTCGTCATCGAGGATCTGAAGGCGGACGGCCTCAATGTGTTCGTCATTGCCCCGCAGATCGAGGTGAGCGGCGAAGTCGTCGGCGAAAACGTCGCCTTTGTGGCGGAGTCGCTCAACACGGAGGCGCTCGACGCTTCCATCACCATCGCGGAGGACGAACTGACCGGCGAGGCGCTGGAGTACGGCTTCGACTTCATCGAGGCGAAGGAAACGGCTTCCATCTCCGTGGGCGCGGACGCGTCCATCCTCGCGGGCGGCTTTGTCGATCTGCGCGCGCGCACGTTGCAGACCGGCGGCTATATCGACCCCAAATTCGGCGAGTCCATTGACGTGCCGCACTTCGTGGTGGTCAAGCTCGGTTCCGCGACCATCGACATACTCGGCGACATCACGGCGAGGGATGGCTTCGTCAACGCCCTCGCCAGCGCCCGCAACGAGTTTGATACCGAGAATCTCCTTTCCCTCATCCCGCTCTCCTTCGGCATGGGGGATGTGGAGGCAAAGGTCACGGTCGGCGGCGAGGCGCAGATCAGCGCCGGCGCGGGCGCACGCCTGATGAGCGACACCTTCGTCTATGTCAACAGCTATGACAAGGGCAGCTTCCCCAAATTCAACGTCTCTTTGGCGGGCAACGTCGTCACCGCCGATACAAAGGCCATCGTTTCCGGCAGCGCCAGCGTCGTTTCTGCGGACGACCTGCGCGTGGACGCGCGCAGCCGTGCCGCTTCCTACGCAATCAGCATGGCTACGCCCACGGACGCGCTCATGCCCACGGCGCGCAGCGGCATCTTCCTCGGCGCGAACTTCGCCTTTGCCGAAACCATGGCGCAGGTGCTCGACGGCGCGTCCCTTGAAAGCGGGGCGGGCAACGTATCCGTCGAGGCCGACGGTACGCTTCACACGCGCACCTACGCCATTTCCTCGCCTGTGAGCGTTTACGCCGTGGACGAGGATGGCAACCCGCAGGTGGACGCGGACGGCAATCCGGTCAAGGCCACGCAGACCGCCTCCGTCCTTAGCCTCGTAAGCGCGGTGGAGGAAATCCTCGGCCACGTGCCCAAGGAGCTTAACAGCACCAAGGCCAAGCTGATCGGCGGCATCACCGGTAGCAACAGCCTTGCCCTCAAGTTCGATTCCGGCACCGAGCCGCGCAAGGACGCGGTGACGCAGGCGAGCACGCAGTTCGTTGGCGCGCTCTCCATCGCCGCCGTCTTTAACGAAGTCAGCGCCCTCATCGACACCAGCGGCGGCGTCCGCGCGGCGAAAAACCTCTCCCTGCGCGCCGCGGGCGACACCACCTCGCGCCAGCGCTCGGACGGCTCTCTCTATGAGAATGCGTCCCTCATTACGCTGCCCGGCGTCGGTCAGGTTCAGCGCACGCTCGACCCCAGCAACAACGCCGCCGGCGTCGGCGTGGCCGTGGGCGTGTTCAGCCATGATGTCAGCGCCATCATCCAAAATGGCACGGCGACCGCGAGCGAAGGGCTGGACGTCTCCGCCCTCAGCCGCCGCGTGGAGTCCTCCGTCGTCACCAAGGCAGGCCACATCCCCGCCACGTCCACGTTCGGCCTCGGCGGCGCGGTGGCGGTGCACATTGCCTCTGTGCGCAACGAAGCGCGCCTGAAGAGCGCCGCCCGTTACGCGCTCGAAGGCGCGGTCAACGTCGAAGCCGCCATCGCCCATGGCATGTTTGAGACGATCGGCGACGCCAGCGGCAAGCGCGTGCGCAAGGCGCTCGCGCTGGGCCCCGTCGATATACCGCTCATCGATACGCCCACCTATCGCGCGAACAGCGTCGGCGTCGGCGCGGGCATCGCCGTGGGCGTCATTGGCGTGGACGTCTCTGCCGTCATCGAGGACGGCGTGAAATTTAATAATAAGAAAAAACTCGATAGCCTCCGCGTGGCGGCCTCCTTTGCCGGCACGGAAGAGCTGCGCGCGGCGGCGGGCGCGTCCGGCGGAATCTCTGCCACGCCTGTGGCCGCCACGGACATCTCTGGCATCATGGTCGAGGCCTGCCTCGGCAAGAGCGACGAAGCGGCGAAGATCCTCGGCGATGTCTCTGTCACCGCGCAGGGCAGCATCGAGCGCACCCTGACCGCGGACGCGGAAGCAGCGGGCGCGCGCGTGGGCGCGGGCGCGGCGCTGGCGGTGAGCGTCTTTA
>CAMMGP010000152.1 GCA_946496415.1 uncultured Clostridia bacterium
GCGAGGCGGGCGGGGAAGTCCGCGCGCGAATGGGGGTTGCGCACGTTTTCCAGCGAGGAAACATAGCGCAGGGCGAGGGCGAAGAGCAGGTAGTTGGCCTCGTCCAGCTTTTCTTCGCGCACGTAGCGGGAAAGGTCGCCGCGCGCCTGCGGGGGCAGAGCCAGCACCGTTTCCAACACGTAGGCGGGGCCGGGCTTGCCGATGCCGAGGTCGGAATGCGCGTCCACGTGGGTGACGTGAAACGGCGAAAGCAACTTGCCCGCCTCCAGCCATTCCTTCCAGAAAAACAGCGCCCCGTCGTGCGTTGCAAACACGCGGCCGGGGATGGGGGTTTGCCGCGAAAGGCCACAGTTTTCTTCCAGAAAGGCGCGTACGTCCGCCTCCGCCCACGGCCGCGCCTCGCGCAAAGACGGGCGCGCGCCCCTTGGGGCCAGTTCGCAGACGCCGGTGAGGAAAAAGTCCATGTCCAGATCGAGCACGCGCATACGCTCACCTCAAAAACGCCCCGGCGGACTGCCGGGGCACTTGTTTCCTAACGGTCTTTCAGACAATCGCGGTTGCGGGCGATGTAGTCCACGCAGCTGACGAGGGAGAAGAACGTGGATATGTACATCACCACGTCGGCAAACACCTTGCCGCCCTCGCCCAGCGGCGCTTCGCCCGTCACCGGGGAAAGCAGCAGCAAGAGCAGCACCGCCGCCATCTGCGTCACGGTCTTGATCTTGCCCAGCGGCCCGGCGGCGATGACGCGGCCCGCGTCCGCGGCCACGAGGCGGAAGCCGGAGATGACGAACTCGCGCCCCAGCACGATGATGCAGGCCCACGAGGGCATGCGCCCCTGCCCCACCAGCACCACGAACGCGGACATCACCAGCAGCTTGTCGGCGATGGGGTCCATGAACTTGCCGAAGTTGGTGACGAGGTTGTACTTGCGGGCGATGTGGCCGTCCAGATAGTCGGTAAAACTCGCCAGCGCGAAGACGATGGCGGCGGCGATCTGCGCCCAGAAGGGCGTTTGCAGCGCCAGCACCACGAACACGGGGATCATGCAGGCGCGCAAAATGGTCAGCTTGTTGGGCAGATTCATTGGTATTCCTCCCCGAAAAGGTCGTAGGCGTCGGCTTTCGTGATCTTGACGTTCAAATATTCCCCGGGAGCGACTTCGCGCGCAGCGGTAAAGCGGATGACGCCGTCGCTCTCCGGCGCTTCGCGGATGGAGCGGCCCACGAACATACCCTCCTCCGCGCCCTCGCAGAGCACTTCGCAGATCTCGCCCACGCGCGCGGTGTTTTCCTCCAGAGAGATGCCCTGTTGCAGCGTCATCAGTTCGTCGAGGCGGCGCTGCTTGACCTCCTCGTCCACCTGATCGGGCATTTCCGCGCCGGGCGTACCCTCCTCGGGCGAGTAGGTGAAGGCCCCGAGGCGGTCAAAGCGCGCTTCTTTCACGAACTGCAAAAGTTCGTGGAAAGCCTCTTCCGTCTCGCCGGGGAAGCCGACGATCATCGTCGTGCGCGTGGTCAGTCCCCGCGCCTTGCAGGCGGATATGCGGCTCTTGATCCACTCCGGCGAGCCGCGCCGGTTCATGCGCTTGAGCAGCGGCCCGTCGATATGCTGCAGCGGCAGATCGACATAGGGCGCGACCTTGGGAAGGGCGGCGATGGCGTCCAGCAGACGATCGTCGGTGGTGTCCGGGTAGCAGTAGAGCACGCGCACCCAGTGCACGCCCTCGATGGCGCTGACGGCCTCCAAAAGCTCGGGCAGCAGCAGCTTGCCCTCGGGGAAATCGTTGCCGTAGCGGGAGGTGTCCTGCGCGATCAGCGTGATTTCCGTCACACCGCGCGCGGCCAGTTCGCGGCATTCTTCGACGATGCTGTCAAAGGGCCGCGAGTGGTACGGCCCGCGGATGAGGGGAATGGCGCAGTAGCTGCAGCGGTTGTCGCAGCCGTCGGAAATTTTCACGTAGGCAGAGTAGGCGGGCGTGGTCAAAACGCGCTCAGCGTGGAAAAAGCGTTCGCCGTCGCAGACGTAGCGGGGGCGCTTGCCCGCCTCGGCCTCCTGCATCATTTCCAGCAGGCGCGTGTAGTCCGCCACGCC
This sequence comes from uncultured Clostridia bacterium, assembly GCA_946496415.1. GTDB lineage: Bacteria > Bacillota > Clostridia > Christensenellales > Aristaeellaceae > Pullichristensenella. Next base: position 2,095 of record CAMMGP010000152.1, read on the forward strand.
CATGAAGCCGTCCACCTCGGGCATTTCGCGGTAGAGGTCGTCGATGTAGCGCTGGGCGAGGCAGCCGGTGACGAACAGCTTTTTGAGCCTGCCCGTCTCCTTGTACTTCGCCATCTCGAAAATGGCCTCGATGGATTCCTCCTTGGCCGGCTCGATGAAGCCGCAGGTGTTGACGAAGATGATCTCCGCCTCGGCGGGGTCGGAGACGATCTCGTAGCCCGCCTCTTTCAGCGTTCCCAGGATCACTTCGCTGTCCACGCGGTTCTTGGCGCAGCCGAGCGAGACCATGCCCACCTTCTTCACTGTTCCTCTCCCTCCTCAAACATCTGCTGATACTGTTCGCGGGTAATGAGCACCGTGCGCGGCTTGGCGCCGTCGGCCTCGGAGACGATGCCGCGCTGGGCCATATCGTCGATGAGCCGCCCGGCGCGCGCGTAGCCCACGCGCATGCGCCTTTGCAGCATGGAGATGCTCGCCTGCCCCGCCTCGATGACGATCTCCACCGCCTCGGGCAGGCGCGGGTCGTATTCCTCGGCGGCCTCCTCCTTCTCGGCGTCGCTCATCACGGACTGGTTGATCTTCTCCACCACGTCCTCGTCGTAGGTCGTCTCGTGGCGCTGCTTGATGTATTCGGTGATGGCATGCACTTCCTGATCGCTCACCCACGCGCCCTGCACGCGCATGGGCTTGTTGATGCCCGAGGGCACGAAGAGCATGTCGCCGTTGCCGAGCAGTTTTTCCGCGCCACCGTGGTCGATCATCGTGCGGCTGTCCACCTGCGAGGAGACGGAGAAGGCGATGCGCGTGGGGATGTTGGCCTTGATGATGCCGGTGATGACGTTCACCGAGGGCCGCTGCGTGGCGATGACCAGGTGCATGCCCGCCGCGCGCGCCAACTGCGCCAGACGGCAGATGCTGTCCTCGACCTCGCCGGGGGCGACCATCATCAGATCCGCCAATTCGTCGATGATGATGACGATCTGCGGCATCGGCTTTTCGCCGTCCTCCAGCGCCTTATTGTAGCCCTTGATGTCGCGCACGCCGCGCTCGGCAAAGCGCTTGTAGCGCTGCGTCATCTCCGCCACCGCCCAGTCGAGGGCGCTGGCCGCCTTCTTGGGGTCGGTGACCACCGGGGCGATCAGGTGGGGGATGCCGTTGTAGACGGACAGTTCCACCACCTTGGGGTCAATGAGGATCAGCTTTACCTCGTCCGGCGTCGCCCGGTAGAGGATGGAGACGATGATGGCGTTGATGCAGACGCTCTTGCCCGAGCCGGTCTGGCCGGCGATGAGCACGTGCGGCATCTTGGCGATGTCGGCGACGATGTAGCGGCCGGAATTGTCCTTGCCCAACCCCACGGCCAGCCGCGAGGGATGGCGGCGCGCTTCGGAGCTTTCCAGCACGTCGCGCAGGGCCACGGTTTCCACCTTGTCGTTGGGCACTTCCACGCCCACGGCGGCCTTGCCGGGGATGGGCGCCTCGATGCGCACGCGCTCGGCAGCGAGGTTCAAAGCAATGTCGTCGGAAAGCGAGGTAATGCGGCTCACCTTCACGCCCGGCGCGGGCTGCAGTTCAAAGCGCGTCACCGCCGGGCCGTGGGCAATGCCGGTCAGGCGTGTCTCGATGCCGAAGGAGCGCAGCGTGTCGCCCAAAAGCTGCGCCTTTTCCATGTCGCTCTGGTCGCTTTCGTGGCGGTCGGGAGCGCTGCCGTGGGCAAGCAGGTCGATGGGCGGATAGGCGTAGGCCTCCTCGTCGTCCTCCTCTAGCGCGGGAGCGCCCTTCTTGAATTTGGGCAGAGGCTTTTTGCCCGCCGGCGGCACGTCGAAGGGGGCCTCGTCGTCCGGCAGTTCGTATTCGTCCGGCTCGATGGTCAGATCTTCGGCAAAGGTAGTCTGTTCGGTGACTTCTTCTTTTGCCGGATGCGCCCAGACGTCCTTCTCCGCCTCCTGCGCTTCGGCCTTGACCGCTTTTTCCGCCTTTTTGCCGTGCGCCGCCGGCACTGCGCCGCCTACGCGCACCACGGGGCCGAAGGCGTCCTCGCCCGCGGGGGCGGAACCGTCTTCCACCGTCTCGTTGTAGATGCGCGGCGCGGTCTTGACGCGCTTCTTCGGCCGCGGCGCGGGGCCTTCCTCCGCCGCGGCATCGGCCCCGGCCGTCT
>CAMMGP010000153.1 GCA_946496415.1 uncultured Clostridia bacterium
TCATATATCAGGGCAATTTTTGCGGTTGTGGGCTTTGTCAGCGCTCTGAGCGCCCCCACAGCGATGCTGTGAGGGCGATGCCTTTTGCCCGCTCCGCGCCCGTTCAGGCGGCTGCCGGAGCGGCGGAGACGGTGCGCATCAGCTTTTTGTGCACGTAGAGATAGCAGACAAACAGCGTTCCCGCCGTGAGGAACCAGGAGACGGGATAGGACAGGTACAGTATATCCAGCACATGATCGACGGCGAAGATGGTGAGTATCCAGAGGATGCGCACGCCGCAGATGCCCACGACCGTGATCAGCGTGGGCGCGATGGCGCTGCCCATGCCGCGCAGCATACTGGCAAAGACCTCCATCAGGCCGTCGAGGAAATACGGCAGACAGATGATGGCGATGCGGATCTGGCCATTGTGAATGACGTCGGCAATGGCCGCGGGGTCGGTGTCCTCATTGATGAACAGGTGCAAAAGCGGCTCGGAAAGCAGCGTCACCAGCGCGCCGAGCACGATGCCCGTGACCGTCACCACCAGCGCGCAGGTGCGCATGATCTTGGCGATGCGGTCGTACCTTTGCGCGCCGATATTCTGACCGGCAAAGGAGAGCGCCGCCTGCGAGATGGAGTTCATCGCTGTATAGACGAAGTTTTCCAACTGCGAGGCCGAGGCGCTACCGGCCATGGCGTTGGCGCCGAAGGCGTTGATGGAGGACTGGATCAGCACGTTGGAAATCGAGAAGATGACGCTGGAAAAACCCGCCGGCAGGCCGATCTTCATGATGCCGCCCAGTATTCTGGCCTTGATGCGCAGCTGCTTGAGGTCAAGATGCACGCTGCCATGGGAGCGGATGAGGTTGAGCAGCACCAGAATCGCCGAAATATACTGCGAGGTGATCGTGGCAAGGGCAACGCCGGCCACGCCCATGCCGAAGAAGGCGACGGTGACGATGTTGAGGATGATGTTGATGACGCCGGCCAGCGTGAGATAATAGAGCGGACGCTTGGTGTCGCCCACCGAGCGCATAATGGCGGCGCCGAAGTTGTAGAGCATATTGCCGGGCATGCCGAGGAAGTAGATGCGCATGTACAGGGACGCGCCCTCGAGCACATTGCCCTCGGGCGTTCCCATCCAGACGAGGAAGGTGTGGGACATCAACAATCCGAAAATCCCCACCAGCACGCCCATCACCAGGCTGAGGGTGATGGAGGTATGCACCGTATCCTGCACTTCGCGGTACTTGCCCGCGCCGGTGAACTGCGCCACGAGCACGCTGGTGCCGACCGAAAGGCCGATGAAGAGATTGACCATCAGCGTAATCAGCGACGAAGTGGCTCCCACGGCGGCCACGGCCTCCGGATTTTCGAACTTGCCGACGACGACGACGTCGGCCATGTTGTAGAGAAGCTGCAACATGCCCGAGAGGATCAGCGGGATGGAATAGCGCACGACGTTGGAAAAGACGTGGCCGTTGACCATGTCGATCTCCCGGTGCACGTGGTGCGGAAGGATCCGTCGGATCGGCGCCGCGACCGCGTCCAGACAGCGGCCAATGCGATATCTCAGCATATGCCCCATTACCTCCAACGCAAAATTGTCATATCTCTTCCGCGAGCGCCCGCTCGCGGTCGACGGCCGGGAAACGGCGGCTGCGCGCCCAGTTTCTGCTCAGCAGGATCGCGTCCGCGCCCGCCCCGGCCAGCACTTCGCCGATAAACACCGCCTCATACCCGAGATACACAGGCAGGAAGAGCGCCGCGCCCACGCGCATGATGAGCTCCGCCAGCCCGGAAAGCAGCGGAAAGACCGTATCGCCCAACCCCTGCAAAGAAGAACGGACGATGTGCAGTACATAGAGCACCGGCAAAAACACGCTCATGATACGCAAAAACTGCATGGCGTAGTCGAGCGCCTGCCGCGCCTCGTTTGCGTCCTGCGAGGTAATGAAGCCGGAGAGCAGTTGCCGCCCAAAGAGCAGCATCGCCGCGCAGATCAACGCCGAGGTCGCGACGCCTGCCGCCACACCGGCGCGCACGCCCCTGCGAATGCGGCCATAGGCGGATACGCCCAGGTTTTGCCCGACATAGACGGTCATGGCGTAGCCAAAGGACGTGGCCGCGATCTCCAGAACGCCGTAGAGCTTGTTGGTGGCGGTATAACCGGCCACGAAAACGACGTCAAAGCCGTTGATCACGCGCTGCACGATCATGCCGCCCACGGAAATGACCATGTTCTGCGCGGCCACCGGAGCGCCCAACGCCATCAGGTCGAGGCAGAGCCTTGCCCGCGGGCGCAGATCCTCTTTGCCGACGCGCAGAAGGCCGTTTCGCCAGAGCACGCGCAGGCAGATGAGCGCCGAACAGCCCTGGGCAATGACCGTGGCGATGGCCGCGCCCTGCACGTCCATGTCAAAGGAAGAGACGAAGAGTATATCCAGCGTGATGTTCACCGCGCAGGCGATGACCATGGCCAGAAGCGGCGTCTTGCCGTCGCCCACCGAGCGGAGGATCGCGGAAAAGAGGTTGAACGCCATTACGACCGGCAAACCCCAGAAGATGATGCGTATATAGGCCAGCGACCTTGCGACGATTTCTTCCGGCGTTTGCAGGATCTGCAAAACGAAGGGCGTAAGCATTTGCGCGCAGGCGGTGAGCGCCGCGGCGCAGAGGATCGAGAGCGTGCAGGCGTTGCCGATGGTACGGCGCAGCCCCGCAAAGTCACTCGCGCCGAACTGGCGCGCCATGCGCACGGAAAAACCCTGGGCCAGCCCCTGGACGATGGAGAGCATCATCCAGTTGAACCAGTCCACCGCGCCCAGCGCCGCCAACGCCCCCAGGCCGAGAACGTTGCCGACGATGGCCGTGTCCGCCACCGTGTAGATCTGCTGGAAGGCGTTGGCCACCATCAGCGGCAGCGAGAGCGCCAGTATGTGCTTGAGCGGTCTGCCCGCGGTCATGTTTTTTCCGACTGTCTGCATTGTTCCTCCGAAAAAAATAGGCCCGCGTATCAACCCGCAGACGCGACGCGTTCCCGCGCGGCGACCACGCCGGCGCGAGAGAGGCGACAAACTACATTCTATCTGCATTATAGATACTGATGTGTTAAGTTTCAAGAGGGCGAAGAAGGGAATTTTCAATCTTAAACATCCAAAAAAGCGCGCGAAACGGCCTCTTGTTTTTTAGCGCAGCGAACGGTATAATAACCCCCGAAAGGAAGGAATTCCCATGACAAAGCGGCAGATATGGATCCTGACGGCGGCGGTGTGCCTTTCGACGGTATTTCTAGCGACGGTCAACTCCTCGCACGGGGCGCTGCTCACGCCCATGATTGGCCACTACGGCCTGACCGCCTCTGAGCAGGGCTATCCCAATTCCGCGCAGAACATCGGCTGCATCGCGGCGATGTTCACCTCCCTGTGGGTCATCGGCCGCTTGCGCAAGCAGACGCTTCTGACCGCGGCGGTGGCTCTGATGGCGCTTTTGATGGTTCCGCTTTCGCTGCTGCCCTCCTTCCCCGTCTATCTGGGGCTGTACGCGCTGGTGGGCGTGGCCTATGCCTACATGGACGCCATTGCCTCCTCGATGATCGCCGATTTGCATCCAGGGAAGAACTCGGCGCGGATGATGTGCGTGATGCACGCCTGTCACGGGCTTTCGGGCATCGTTTCGCCGCTGTTGCTCGGCGCGGCCCTGGGCGCATCGGGCAATATGCCGCGCGCCTACCTGACGATCCTTGCCATCGGCCTGTTCACCGTGGCCGTTCTCTGGCCGGCCAACGCCCGCATCCGCTTAAGCGACGCCGCCGCGCGGCCGGAACCGCTGACGCGCGCCCAGCTTTCCGCCTTTTTCGGCGACCCCACGCTGCGCGCGCTGGCCATCTGCATCCTCTTTTACGGCATCCACCTTTCCGGCATGATCGTCTGGATCGACCGCTATGTGGACGTGGGCCTGCAAAGCGCGCTGGGGGCGCTGGCGCTGGCTTTCCTCTACGCCGGACTGACGGCCTCGCGGCTGCTTGTGCCGCTTTTGCGCATTAAGCCGCTGACCTACATAAGCGCCTCCTGCGCGCTCGGCGCCGCAGTGCTCGCCGCCGGATTATGCGCGGACAGCGCGGCGGTGATGTGCGGCTGCGTGCTGGCTTGCTCGCTGCTGAGCGGCGCTCTTGTTCCCGTGGTGCTGGGCACGGCCTGCGCCGGGTTTTCCAGCAACACGCTGCTGGCCTCGACGCTGATGAACCTGTGCATGCTGGCGGGCAACTGC
>CAMMGP010000154.1 GCA_946496415.1 uncultured Clostridia bacterium
TGGGCTCGTCCTCGCGGGCGTTCTGCACGATGGGATAGAGCGCCTTTTCCTTGAGCTTTTCGAAGAAGGCCGGGTCGCGGAAGAAATTGGTCACGCCAATGAGTATCTCCTTGACCAGCACGTTGACCTCGTCCGGGCTGTTATCCAGCACGCGGGCATACTCGGCCAGACTCATGCTGTGGGTGACAACCATGCGGCGCTCGATGCGGCGCAGCACGGTGGTGCGCTTGTAGTGTGTAAAGTCGATGCCGCGCACCTTTTTCAGCACCGCGTAGATGTGGGAGAAGCTCTCCTCATCGGTGAAGAGGGCGTCGTCTTCCGGCTCGACGATGGCGTGGTGCTGGGCATAGTGCAAAAGCTCGTCGGCGATGTCCTTGGGCGAGAGCACGTAATCGACCACGCCGGTGGCGATGGCGCTCTTGGGCATGCCGTCAAACTTGGCCGTGGCCGGCTCCTGCACGATGGTGAGCCCGCCTTTTTCCTTGGTGGTCTTGACGCCGCCCGTGCCGTCCGAGCCGGTGCCGGAGAGGATCACGGCGATGGCGTGCTCCTTTTTCTCCTCGGCCAGGGAATTCAGGAATATGTCGATGGGATGGGTGAGCGCTCCCTGCACGTAGTCGCGCAAAAACAGCCTGCCGGAATGATAGGTGATGTTTTTCTTCGGCGGAATGAGGTAAACGGTGTTTTCCTCCACGGCCATGCCGTCCTCGGCCTGCAAAACAGACATCTGTGTATACTTGCCGAGTATATCGGCCATCAGGCTCTTATAGTCGGGGGGCCAGATTGCTGGATGACCACGAAGCTCAGTCCGCTGTTTGCCGGCATGAAGCGAAAGAACTGCTGCAATGCCTCCAGCCCGCCCGCCGAAGCGCCGATGCCCACCACAAACATGTCCTCGCGCTGCGCTTCCGCTCCGCACAGAGCGCCCGTTTCTGCCTGCGCCATAAAGCGCCTCCTTCCCTTACCGTTCAAAATATCTCTTTTCAAATTCCTCCACGGGCATGGGCCGCCCATAGAGGTATCCCTGCGCGTAGAAGCAGCCCTGCGCGATCAGCGCGTCGGCCTGCGCCTGCGTTTCCACGCCCTCGGCGATCAGGCGCATGCCCCGGCTCTCGCAAATTTTGGCGATATCGCTCGCCATCATCTGCGAAATGCTGTTGGTGGCGATGCTGCGCACCATGCTGCGATCCAGCTTCACCGAGCGGAAATCCAGGTTGGCCAGCATGGAGAGGTTGGAATAGCTGGAGCCGAAATCATCCAGCGAGAAGGCCAGCCCATAGCCGCCGAAACGCTCGATGAGTTCGGAGAACGTGTTGTTCTCAAAGCCGCCGGCGGTTTCGGTGATCTCCAGCTCCAGAAGCGCCTGCGGTACGTCCGGATAGCGGCTCAAAATGGCCAGCACCGAAGCCAGCGCCGTGGGGTTGAGCAGCGTCTTGCGGGAAAAATTGCTGGAAATGGAGCGCAGCGGGTAGCCCCGCGCCTTCCAGCGGCTGAGCGTATCCAGAACGCGGCCAAAGACGAAGTAGTCCAGTTGGGAGATATCGCCGTCCGCCTCCATGCTCTCGATGACGCGGCTGTGCGGCAAAAGCGCGCCCTGCGCGTCCCGCACGCGGGCCAGCGCTTCCGCGCCGACAAGCTGGCGGGTGCGCATATCCACCTTCGGCTGCAAATAGATGGTGAAGCGCCGTTCCTCCGCCGGTCCGCCGCTTCCCGCCTTTGACAGCAGCGCGCTCCATTCGTCGTTTTGCGAAACCTCCGTGATGGGCACTACGCCCGTGGGGGTGGCGCATTTCATGATCGAGCGCGCCTTGGACACCAGATCCGACGCCTTGAAGATGCCGTCCGACCAGGTGCAGCCGATGCGAAACAGCCCCATGTACTTGCGGCCCACCAGTTGCTTGGCCCGCGCGCACTGGTTGAGGAACGCCTCATAGGTGATATCGGCGCAGAGCGCCACGAATTCGGCCTCGCAGGTGTGGAACAGGAGCGCGCGGCCAAATACATCCATCAGCACTTCAGAAATGCGCAAAAGGAACCGCATGCCGTATTCATACCCGCATTTCTCCTTGAGGCGGGCAAAATCCGGGATATCCACGGCCAACGCGCCCATGGAGCGGTAGCGGTCGGAGTCCATGGCATACGCCGCGTCCATATAGGCCTGCTGATTGGGCAGGGCGTAGAGCCTGTCCAGCAGCGAAACCGCTTCCTGAGCGCCGCCGCGGCGCACGCGCTCACGGCTCAGGTAGGGCAAAAGTTCGGTCAGCAGCGCCGTGCGCTCGATGGACCGCCGCGGGTTCTCAATGCACAAAAGCTGCCCCGCGCCGTTGAGTTTCTCCATGGGGAAGATGGCGTATTGCCAGGAAACCTCGCCGCCCGCGGCCCGTTCGTCCGGCGGCTGGCGCATGGACAGCACCACCGGCGCGGTCGCGTCGACATAGCGCGCGATGACGGGGAAACGGCTGACGCGCTTGCCGGAGATATTTTGCTGGATGCTGTGCTTGCCCTTCTCCACCCACTCGTTGAGCATGGTGACGGTCTGCCCCTGTTCGCTGAGGATGAGTATATAGACGCGGTCGGCGCGGAAATACTGGCCCAGGCGCGCGAGCACGGCGTCTACGGAGGCGTCCGTACTCTCAGCGCGGAGCATGATGCGCAGGCAGTCCAGCGCCACGTCCTTGTCCTCCTCGCTCATCAGCCGCGCGGCCTCGAGGGGCTGCGAAACGAGCCTTTCCGGACGCGCGCCGCTCAGTTCCACATCGTCCCAGCGATATTCCTCTTCCGAGAGCAGCACCGCGTCGGCGGGCTCGCTCTCATGGGCGGCGCAGATGCGCTCGGCCACCTGCCGCATGCGCTCAAAGGAAACCTTTTTCGCGGGCGCGCAGGCCGCGCCGGCCACAAAGCGCAAGAACTTCATCGCCTTCACGCCGCCCATGGAAACGCGCGTAAAGGAAAAGGCGCTCTCCAGCCGGCGCTTGAGGATGGCGCGGGAGCCGGCGTTGGGGAAGAAGGCGTAGAGCGTATCGTCGTCCTTGCGCCAGAGGATGCTGTCCGTATCGAGAAAAACGTTGAGGGCGGTGAGTATATCCTGCTTCTGGCGGTTGCCGTCGCCCTCGCCGAGCAATTCGCTGATGCCGCCCACGTGGATCACCGCCAGCGCGCACAGCGCCTGTCCGCAGCGTTCCAAGGCGCAGCGCGCCATGCGCTCGGCGCTGTCGACAAAATAAGCGCCCGTGCTCAGGTCGAATTCCGCCGTTGGCTGCACCTCGATCTCCCACTCGTGCTGGCGATTGCGCGCGCTCATATAGGCAAAGAGACAGACGTCGCCCGTCTCCGGATCGGGGCAGAGATTGACGCCCACGGAGATCCACTGGATGGCGCCTTCAAGGTCCACCACCTGGCTGAGTTCGTAAAACCAGCGGCGGCCCTGAGCAAATTCCTCCAGCAGGCGGTCGCGGTTGAATTTTCGCGCGAAGCGCTCGCCGTCCTCCGCCGAAAACAGGCGGTCGATGCCCTTGTGGATGATCTGCGTAAAGGTCTGAAAGCGAGCCAGTTCGATGCGTTCGCGCCCTTCCAGCAGCAGTTTTTCCACCTTGTCCGTCGTGATGTTGGCCTGCAAATAGCAATACAGATGCGGATAGAGATCCGCGGGCATGACGCGCCGCTGCACAGAGCGCTGCTGCGCCGGCATATAGGAAAGATCCTCCTTGATGCCGATGGCTTTTTGCGGCCGCCCGTCTTCATCGTAGAGCATGTGGTAGGACATGGACGCCCAGCCGTAGCAACTCGTCTGCCGGTACTGGAGGATGAAGTTGCCGCTGCCCTCGGCCTTGCCGGAGCACAATTCCTCCGCAAAGGCGCGGAAGCGCGCGGCGCTGTCGCGATGGACGCGGCCATTCTCGATCAGCGATTCCGGGAAATCGCCATAGACCGTCTGCCGCCCGTCGAGGAGGTTCCTCGTATAGAGCAGGCGGAAAGTGCGCGCCTTGACGTCCACTTCCCAGAGTTGATAGTCCGTCTCAGCGGCGAGAAAGCGCAGCCATTCGCGCTTTTCATCGTACTGATTTTTCAGTTCCTCAAGGCCGGAGATATTGTGGGAAATTTCCAGCACGACCGCGCGGCCCTCCGCCTCGGCGATGCGCAACAACCGCAGGCGGCAGGGGATCCATGCGGCCCCGTCGCGGGAGACGCGGTAGCGGCTCTCCACGTGGCGGCCCGTTTCCGCGGCCGCGGCCAC
>CAMMGP010000155.1 GCA_946496415.1 uncultured Clostridia bacterium
CCCGGCGAGCCGAACTACGACCTGTTCAAGCTGGCCATGCGCTGCTCGGCAAAGCGGCTGTTTCCCAACTTCTCCTTTCAGGACGCGCCTTTCAACCTTGAATACTACAAGGAGGGCCACCCGGAGACGGAGATCGCCTACATGGGCTGCCGCACGCGCGTGATGGCCAACGTGCACGATCCGGAAAAGCAGATTTCCAACGGTCGCGGCAACCTGAGTTTCACCACCATCAACCTGCCGCGCCTGGCCATCAAGGCCAACCACAATATCGAGCAGTTCTTCGAAGGCCTTGACCGCATGATCGACCTGTGTATCGACCAGTTGTTCGAGCGCTTCGAGATCCAGGCGCGCAAGTGCGTGCGCAACTATCCCTTCCTCATGGGACAGGGCGTGTGGCTGGACAGCGAGAACCTGGACTGGAACGACGAGGTGCGCGAGGTGCTCAAGCACGGCACGCTCTCCATCGGCTTCATCGGCCTTGCGGAGACGCTCAAGGCGCTGGTGGGCGCGCACCACGGCGAAAGCGAGATGGCGCGCAACCTGGGCCTGGAGATCATCACCTACATGCGCCGCCGCTGCGACGAGGCCAGCCAGAAGACCGGCATGAACGTGACCCTGCTGGCAACGCCCGCCGAGGGCCTTTCCGGCCGCTTCGTGAAGATCGACCGCCGGCTCTTTGGCGAGATCCCCGGCGTCACCGACCGCGAATACTACACCAACAGCTTCCACGTGCCGGTCTATTACGACATCAGCGCCGTGGAAAAGATCCGCATCGAGGCCCCCTATCACGCCCTGACCAACGCGGGCCACATCTCCTATGTGGAACTGGACGGCGATACAACGCAGAACCTCGAGGCCTTTGAAAAGATCGTGCGGGTGATGAAGGAAAGCGGCGTTGGCTACGGTTCCATCAACCATCCCGTCGACCGCGACCCGGTATGCGGCTACAATGGCATCATCGGCGACACATGCCCGAACTGCGGCCGCTCCGAGGAGGATCGCCCCTTCGAGCGCATCCGCCGCATCACCGGCTATCTGGTGGGCACGCTCGATCGCTTCAACAATGCCAAGCGCGCTGAGGAACACGACCGCGTCAAGCACGGCATTTGACGAATGTGCAAAACGCCAGCCTTTCCACCTTGGCGAAGGGCTGGCGTTTTTGTATGAAAAAGCCCCCTCAAAGGAGGGAGCTTTGATAGGAAACAGCCTTACTTCGCGGCTTCCTTGGCCTTCTCGGCCAAAGCGGCGAAAGCGGCGGGATCGGAGATAGCCAACTCGGAGAGCACCTTGCGGTTGATATCCACGCCGGCGACCTTCAGGCCGTTGATCATGCGCGAATAGCTCAGGCCGTTGATGCGGGCCGCGGCGTTGATACGGGCGATCCACAGGCGGCGGAAGTCGCGCTTTTTCTGCTTGCGGCCGATATAGGCGTAGCGGAGCGAACGGCGAACCTGCTCGCTCGCGGCGCGATACTGCTTGCTCTTGGCGCCAAAGTAACCCTTGGCCAGCCGCATAACCTTACGACGCTTTTTCAGGGCGTTGACAGCCCTCTTGACTCTTGCCATTTTCAGTACGCCTCCTTACTTATAGGGCATAAGCTTTTTCATGGTCTTGCCTTCGGCGCCGGTAAGGTACGCCGCCTTGCGCAGATTGCGGGTGCGCTTGGTGGGCTTCTTGGTGAGGATATGGCGCTTGAACGCCTGGGCGCGCTTCACCTTGCCGCTCTTGGTGAGGTCAAAGCGCTTGGCCGCGCCCTTGTGGGTCTTTTGCTTGGGCATGATGGTTCCTCCTCTCGTTTTGTAGGCGCTAATTCTGTTCGCGCGGAGCAATGAGCATCGTCATGTTGCGACCTTCGATCAAAGGGGCGCGCTCTACGTTGCCGTATTCCTTGATCCGCTCGGCAAACTGCTTCATGACCTCGCGCCCGATCTCCGAATGCGTGATCTGGCGGCCGCGGAAGCGGATGGTCACTTTGACTTTGTTGCCTTCCTTGAGGAACTTGACGGCGTTTTTGAACTTGACATCCACGTCGTGATCCTCAATGGTGGCGGACAGGCGCACTTCCTTGATGGTGATGACCTTCTGATTTTTGCGAATCTCGCGCTCGCGCTTGGACTGCTCGAAGCGATACTTTCCGTAGTCCATCAGCTTGCACACCGGCGGACGGGCCTGCGGCGCGATCTTGACCAGATCGAGCTGACGCTCTTCAGCCAGGAGCAACGCCTGATGCGTGGACATGATGCCCAACTGCGCGCCGTTTTGATCCACCACGCGCACTTCGCGGTCGCGAATCTCCTCATTAATCATGAGATCGTTGTTGATAGAAACACACCTCCTGTTGACCTCTCTCGAAAAACGCAACAAAAATGAGCGGCGCGAAACGCCACCCTCACAAAACGGCCATGCGGAGCATGGTCGGGATTATGGGAACCCGCGCTGGCGATGCCGCCGGGTGAGAAGTGGTCGCTTCTGCTTTGCCCAAATATTATACCATGCTCCGCGCGCGAAGACAAGGACGCATCATGTAAAATTTTCAAAACGCTCAGGCGCTCTTTTTCACCGATACCTTGTCGGCGATGAGGGCGATGAACTCGCCATTGGTGGGCTTATCGTCCGCGGAGAGCACCTTGTAGCCATACATGCTGTTGACCGCGTCCAGCCGTCCCCGGCTCCAGGCCACGTCGATGGCGTGGCGCATGGCGCGTTCGACCTTGCTGGCGGTAGTGTCGAACTTGCGGGCAATGCCGGGATAGAGCTCCTTGGTGATGCGTCCCATGACGTCCGGCTCGGCAAGCGCCATGCGCACGGCTTCGCGCAGGTAATGGTAGCCCTTGATGTGCGCGGGGATGCCAATGGTCAAAAAGAGATTGGTCACCTGTTCGTCGACATCCTGCCGGGCGCTTTCCCGCTCGGTGGGAAACTCGGCGATCGACGCGTTTTCAAACGAGGAAGCGACCTCGCGGATGCGGCTGGCCAGCAGGCGCACGTCGAAGGGCTTGACCATGTAGTAACTCGCCCCCAGCTTGACCGCGCGAAGGATAAAGTCATCGCGCGAAAGTCCGGTCAGCACAATGACGCGGGGCCGCTCTTCCTCGGGGAGGGCGCCTAGCTCCTCCAATATGCGAAAGCCGTCGCGCCGGGGCATGATGATATCCGTCACCAGCACGTCCGGCCTGTGCGCGCGCACCGCGTCCACGACCTGCGCGCCGTCGGACACTGCCTTGACCAGTTCGATGTCCGGCGTTTCGGCAAAATAGTCTGTCAAAAGCCGCAATACGTTGAGATTATCGTCGGCGAGCACGACGCGAATTTTATCCATGCTGTCCGCTTCCTTTCCGATTCGTGAATATGGTAATTTATATGCGGACATTTGCGCTCATATGCGAAACACCCGCGGATGCGGGCGATTTTTTGCTGCGAATGGGGCAGGTGCGCTTCAGGCGCGAAGCGCGTCGACGAGCTGGCGAACGAGTTGCACATGTTCGGCGCTCAGACCGGTTACGTCCAGCGTCTGCGCCGCCTTGATACCCAGAAGATAGTCCGAAGAAACGCTGAAAATCGAGGCGATGCGAATGAGTATGTCGTAAGAGGGATAGCGCAGCGCTGTCTCATAGGCACTGACCACGCTCTTGGTCACGCCGAGGCGGGCGGATAGCTGCGCCTGCGTCCATCCCCTGGCGGTGCGCAATTCGCGCAAACGTGTACCGAAATCAACCAATTCAAAACACCTCTCTCAATTAGCATACATTGTAGTTTCCTTGGATTGGTTGATTTAATTCTTCTGTTAGTTGACTTTCTCCGCTAAAGGTGTATAATACATTACATAACGTCTATATGAAACGTTGCATCGAAATATTTTACGTAACACGAAAACGAGGTGGAACATGCGCCACGGGGAATGGGATCTTTGGGAGGAGGACGCATCCGCGCCTTCGGCATCTTTTTCGCCGTCGGCGGAGGTAGATCCGCTCGACGAACTGGCGAAAAACAATCATTGCTTTATCTCCGATCTGCGCCTTGACCCGCTCCTGCGCCGCGAAGCTTTGCGGCAGCTGATGGAACACGGCGAATCGGACTTTAGCGCTCGACAGTGGCAGGAGGCTGTGAATTATCTGACGGGAAGCGACCTGCGATTCAAAAACAGCGCCGAAGCAAAGCGATACGCGGGACGCTACCTGCAAAACGACAGATAAGAGCGCTGCTCTCAAACGGGAGCAGCGCTC
>CAMMGP010000156.1 GCA_946496415.1 uncultured Clostridia bacterium
ATGAAGTGGTTCATGCCGCTTCTGTCCCTGTGGTGGTGCGCCGGCTACAACGCCGCGTTCGCCATCTACTGGTGCGCCGTCAACGTCATCCAGATCGCGCAGAGCTTCTTTATCAACCTCTACTTTGAGCGCAAGGATCGCAAGGCCGCCGAGGCCGCGCAGATCGCCGAGAAGTAGTCCGTACAGCGGGGCGGCAGAGCCTGCGCCTGTCCCGCTTGACCATCGTAAGGAGGCAATCCCTTGAAATCCATCGAATCCAGCGGAAAGACCGTCAAGGACGCCATCAATCAAGGCGCCAAAGAGCTCGGCTGCGACCCGAGCGATCTTGAGATCGAAGTTCTGGAGATGGGCAGCCCCGGCCTTTTCGGCATGTTTGGCCGTCTGGCGCGGGTCAAGCTCACCCTCAAGGAAGCCGAGGATGAATTCGAGATCGACATCCCGGAAATGACCATCGACCAGCCCGCGCAAAAGGCCGCCCGCTCGCGCCGCCGCGAAGAAAAGCCCAAGGCCAAGAGCGCGCCCGCCCCTCAGGAGGTCGCGCAGGAGCAGCCGGCGGAGAAGGAGAAGCCCTCCCGCAAGTCGCGCTCCCGCGCCCGCAAGGAGAGCGAGCCCGCTCCGGTCGAGGTGGAAACGCCCGTCGCGCCCGCCGAGCCGGAAGCCCCGTTCGTCGAAACCGCCTATGAGGATCTCACCGACGACGCCAAGCGCGCCATGGAGTTCCTCTCCGGCATGATCGAGCGCATGGGGGTCGAGGCGGAACTGAAGGCCTGTGAAACGCCTGAACAGCTGCGCGTGCAGCTCTTTGGCGAGAACATGAGCATACTCATCGGCCGCCGCGGCGAAACGCTCGACGCTTTGCAGTATCTCACCAGCCTCAACGTCAACCGCGGCCGCGAGGAATACCTGCGCGTGTCGCTCGATACGGAGAACTACCGCGCCAAGCGCGAGGAAGCGCTGCGCAAACTGGCCGCGCGCATGGCCAACCGCTGCCGCAAGACCGGCAAGCGCGTGGCGCTGGAGCCGATGAACCCCTA
The DNA here is from genome assembly GCA_946496415.1 of uncultured Clostridia bacterium. Taxonomy (GTDB): domain Bacteria; phylum Bacillota; class Clostridia; order Christensenellales; family Aristaeellaceae; genus Pullichristensenella. Next base: position 1,035 of record CAMMGP010000156.1, read on the forward strand.
CGAGCGCCGCATCCTCCATTCCGCGCTGCAGGCCGACCCCACCGTTACCACCCACTCCGAGGGCGAGGAGCCCTATCGCCGCGTGATCATCACGCTGAAGTAAGGCCGCCCGCAAAAACGCCATCCCTCCCAACGGCATATGCTGCCGGGGGAGGGATGTTTTATGAAAAGATTCTTCGCGGCGCTTCTGGCGCTCGCGCTGCTCTGCGTTCCGGCGCTGGCCTTTGGGCCGGCGGGGGAGACGGTGCACGGCATCGACGTGAGCGTCTATCAGGGCAGCGTCGATTTTTCCCGCGTGGCACAGAGCGGCGTGCGCATGGTCTATATACGCTCTACGCTGGGCTTTTCCTACGTCGATCCCACGCACGAGCGCAATGCCGATGGCGCGCGCGCGGCGGGGCTGGAGTTTGGCTTTTACCATTTCTGCACCGCCTCCACCACCGACGAAGCCGTGCGCCAGGCGCGCTTCTTCGCCCAGACCATCGCCCGCTACGATTATGGGCTCAAACCGGTCATGGAACTGTCGCCCGCCCGCAAACTCAGCCGCACGGAGACTACGGACGTGGCGCTGGCCTTTTTGCAGGAAGTGGAGCGGCTCACGGGCCGCGAGCCGGCCATCTACTGTTCCGCCTCCACCGCCCGCGACGATTACGACAGCCGCCTGGCCCCCTATAGCCTCTGGGTGGCGCAGTACGGCGCGCGCGAGCCGGAGAGCAACGATATCTGGCCCACCTGGGCCGGCTGGCAATACAGCGAGCGCGGCCGCGTGGACGGCATCGAGGGCAATGTCGATCTCGACCTCTTTACCGCGGAGATGCGCGCGGAACCCGAGCCGACAAAGAGCGCCGGCCCCACCGCCGCCCCCGCGCCCAGCCCCGCGCCGACCGCGACGTGCGCGCCGACCGCCACCGCCGCCACGGGCGAGGCCAACGCCTATGTGGTGCAGGAGGGCGACACGCTCATGCGCATCGCGCAGATGTTCGGCACCACTGTCGAAGCCCTGACGGCGTTGAACGGCCTTGCCGATCCCTCGCTGATCTACGTCGGCCAGATCCTCTACTATCGCTGAATGCTGCCCGCCGCCTGCATGGCGGCGGGCCTTTCCACAGGGCGGCTTGCCTTGCGCGTCCGTGTTTGCCCATGCGCGCAGAGGCTTTACAGAAGTTTCTCGTATGCGATTTTGACGCTGTTGTCAAACCAGATCGTCCCGCAGTAAGTGAAGCCATTTTTGGTCAGCAGATGTTTCATCACTTCGTTGTTTTCATCGGTGTCGATGCGAAAGCTCTCCATCCGGCGGCGCTTCATCAGATCTCCGGCGAGTTGGATGGCAATCGTCGCCGCTCCCTTTCCCCTGGAACTCTTGCCCATTGCGAGGCGGTGAAGGACTCCATAGGCGCGGGCGTCGCTGAGCCAATGTCCGTCAAGGCCGTCATACGCCGGTTCGCCATCAAAATCAATGCACATGTAGGCAAGGGGGCGTTCGCCGGCCATCAAAAAGTAGCCGTTCCCCTTGGCGATGTCCGCTTTGATCGTGTCTGCGCTCGGGTATCCGTTTTGCCATTGATCTACGCCCATGCTTCTCAGAAATGCCTTCGCCTCATCAATGAAGGCGATGGCGACAGACGCTTCATTCGCCGCAACGGCTTTCAGTGAATATTGTTCCCCATTACACATCACAGTTTCCCTCGCTTTCCGAAAAATGCCTCGGGTCCGTTCTCTTCTGCGCTTTGTTCATCTCAGAGGGCACAAAAATGCTGGCAGGCTCTTCGAGCGCTTCCCTTTTCCTCGAAAGTATGATATAATGCACATATCGGACGGCATACTTCATGCAATATATGATACGATATGTTCGATATATTGTCAAGCGGGAGAGGATAAGTTTTTGGAAGAGATTAACGCATTGTTTTCCATGAACCTGAAGCGCCTGCGCGCGACGCGGCGCATGAGTCTGGATGAGGTATCGCGGCTTTCCGGCGTAAGCAAGAGTATGCTGGGGCAGATCGAGCGCGGTGAGGTCAACCCCACGATTTCGACCGTGTGGAAGATCGCCTGCGGTCTGAATGTGCCTTACAGTGAACTGCTCAGTCGCCCGCAGGTCGAGCGCGAGGCGTTGAACATCGCGGATATACGCCCCGTGCTGGAGGACGAAGGCCGCTATCGCAACTATCTGCTCTTCCCGCAGGAAGCGGGCCGTCGCTTCGAGGTGCTTTATATCGAGATCGACGCTGGGGGAGCGTTGGAGGCGGCGGCGCATCCGCGCGGCACGCAGGAGTTTATCACCGTCTTTTCCGGCGCGCTGCGCGTGCGCGTGGACGGCGTGGAACTCCTTGCGCCAGAGGGCGGCGCGCTGCGCTTTGCAGCCGATCGCCCTCACCGCTATGAAAGCGTGGGTACAGGCCTGTGCCGCCTGAGCATGGTCATCCACTATCCGGCTTGAACGCGCCGTAACGCGCTGAAAACAGTTGCTTGCAAAAGATTTACATTTCAAAGGCGCATCTTGACAGCATATGGCAAATATGCTATGCTTAAAGATAACCGCTGGGAGGTATACTTATGCAGAAAGAGCTGCTTTACGCTCCCGTATACGTCGCCCCTACGCAGGAGGAACTGCGTTCGATGTTGGGCGGCGCGTATGCGGGTTGCAAGGCCATCCGCGATTTTACGCAGGCCAATTATAAGGTTGAGGAGCGCTGGCGCTATTCCGACAAGCGCGACGCCTTTGACTGCCTTATTTACGATGGGGACAAGCGCCTGTGCTCGCTGCACCTGCGCGAAGGCCGGCTGTCGTTTCTGGTGATGTTTTCCCAGGACGAGTGCGCGGCCATCGCTTCGCGCCTGGAAACGCTTCGCCCCGCCGTGCGCGCTTACTATGAGGCCGCGCATGTCGAAGAAGGCGTGCGCTGGGTGCGCGTGCCCCAACAGGAAAACGCTACGCTGGAGGACATCTACTCCCTCATCCGCCTCAAGGCGGAATTGACGGGAATGGAGAATATTTCACCACAAAACACTTCGGAGATGATGGAAAAATGAGCGAATCCTGCAACCACGACTGCGGCTCCTGTTCCGCCGATTGCGCCAGCCGTACCGAGAGCTTCCGCGCCGAGCAGAACGAGCACAGCAACGTCAAAAAAGTCATCGGCGTCGTCAGCGGCAAGGGCGGCGTGGGCAAATCGCTGGTCAC
>CAMMGP010000157.1 GCA_946496415.1 uncultured Clostridia bacterium
GTCAACGTCCACGCCTCGCTGCTGCCCGCCTATCGCGGCGCCGCGCCCATCAACTGGTGCATCTTAAACGGCGAGACGAGGACGGGCGTCACCACCATGCTCACCGACGCCGGGGTCGATACCGGCGCCATGCTTCTGCGCCGCGAGACGGACATCGGCGAAGTGGAGACGGCTGCGGAACTGTCCGTCCGCCTCTCCCAACTGGGCGCGGAGTTGCTCATCGAGACGCTCAAAGGCTATATCGCCGGCGAGATCGCGCCCACCCCGCAGGATGAGCGCCTCGCCAGCCGCCAGCCGATGCTGAAAAAAGAGATGGGCCTGATCGACTGGACAAGGAGCGCCAAAGAGATCGCCTGTCAGGCGCGCGGCCTCGACCCGTGGCCCAGCGCCTACACGAACTATTTGGGCGGCACGCTGAAAATTTACCGCGCCTGCCCCGTGGAGGGCGAAGGCGATCCGGGCACGGTGCTGCGTTCCTCAGCCAAGGAGGGCCTTTTCGTGGCCTGCGGCGAGGGCGCGCTGGAAGTTCTGGAAATGCAGGCTCCCGGCGGCAAGCGCATGAACGCCCGCGCCTATCTGGCGGGAAAAAAGATCGAACCGGGAACGAAATTCGGCGAGGGGATATAAATGGACAAACGCGACGAAAGAAACACTGCCTCCCATCAGGGCGCGCGCAGGCCCGCTTTCCGCGAACGCCGCGAGCGCCCGCAGAAGAAGGAAGCGTCCCTCAGCGCCCGCGAGGTGGCGCGCCGCGCGCTTTCGGACGTGGCGCGTTCCGGCTCCTATGTCTCCGCGGCGCTGGATCGCCATTTGAACGCCACGCGCCTCTCTGCGGACGACAAGCGGCTGGCTGCCAGCCTCTTTTTCACCGCCGTGGAAAACCGCCTGCTGCTCGAGGCGCGCCTTGCCCAGTTCTGGACGGAGCGCCCGGAGCCGGTGGTGGAAGACATCCTCCACATCGCCGCGGCGCAGATACTTTTGATGGACAGGATCCCCGACCACGCCGCCGTGGACGAGGCCGTCAAACAGACGCGCGCCTCGGGCCGGGACGGCCTTTCCGCGCTGGTCAACGGCATCCTCCGCAACCTCATCCGCGCCCGCGACGCCGGCGAACTTCCCGAGATCGACGACCCCGCCGTGCGCTATTCGGTCGCGCCGGAACTGGCCAAGCGCCTCATCGCCGCCTATGGCGAGGAGGAGGCCGAGGCCATCATGGCCGACCGCCCGCGCCCCAGCCAGACCATCCGCTTCAACGCCATGAAGACCGACGCTGCGGGCTTTGAAAACTACCTGAGAACGCACGACGTCATCTTTGAGCGCGGCATTGTCCCCGGCGCGTACCGCTGTCCGGCGGCGGGCAACCTCGCCCGCCTCGACGGCTTCCGCAACGGCTATTTCTCCATTCAGGGAGAGAGTTCCATGCTCGCGGCGCTGGCCGTGGAACCCAAGCCGGGCATGAACGTGCTCGACGCCTGCGCCGCCCCCGGCGGCAAAAGCGCCCTCATCGCCGAGACGATGGCTGACGTGGGCCGCGTCTACGCCTGGGACGTGCACGAGCACCGCGTGGAGCTGATCCGCGCCGCCAAGGAGCGCCTGAAGCTGGACAGCCTGCGCCCCGCCGTGCGCGACGCACGCAAGCCCTACGCGGACTTTGACCTTTACATGGACGCCGTGCTCGTGGACGCGCCCTGCTCCGGCCTCGGCGTCATCGCCGACAAGCCGGACATCAAGTACCGCTTTACCGACGCGCAGCTGGAAACGCTGCTGCCCTTGCAGGCGGAAATTCTGGAAAACTGCGCCCGCTTCGTCCGGGTGGGCGGCCTGCTCGTTTACTCCACCTGCACCATCCTTCCCGAGGAGAACGAACAGCAGGTGCGCGCCTTTTTGGAAAAGCATCCCGAATTCGTCCCCGAGACGAGCGCGGACTATCTGCCGGAGCCTCTGCGCGCGCGCTGCGAAAACGGCATGGCGCAGTTTTTGAGCCATCGCGACCACGTGGAGGGCTTCTTCATCGCCCGCATGCGCAGAAAGGGCGTGTAGCATGGAGCGCACGCAGCTTCTCTCGCTGACGCAGGAAGAACTCAGGAGTTTCCTCCGCGAACTTGATACCGCGCCCTTTCGCGCAAAGCAGGTGGGCGAATGGCTCGCCCGCGGCGCGGCCATCGAGGAAATGACCAACCTCCCCGCCGCCCTGCGCGCGCGCCTTGCCGAATGCGCCGTGGCCAACCCCGTGTCCATCCGCGAGAGCTTCCGTTCCAAGCTGGACGATACGCAGAAGCTGCTCTACGAATTGGCGGACGGCAACCTCATTGAGGGCGTGGTCATGCGCTACCACTACGGGGACACGCTCTGCCTTTCCACGCAGGTGGGTTGCCGCATGGGCTGCCGCTTTTGCGCCTCCACGCTCAACGGCCGCGTGCGCGACCTCACGGCTGGGGAGATGCTGGGGCAGGTGCTGGCGGTGAACCGCATGCTCGCCCCGGAGGGCCGGCGCGTGCACAACATCGTGCTCATGGGCAGCGGCGAACCGCTGGACAACTACGAAAACACGGTAAAGTTTTTGCATCTGGTCAATTCCCCGGAGCGCACGAACATCTCCCTGCGCAACATATCGCTCTCCACCTGCGGCCTCGTTCCGCGGATGCGCGATCTCGCCAACGAGGGCCTGCCGGTGACGCTCTCCATCTCCCTGCACGCCCCCAACGACGAGGTGCGCAAGCAGCTTCTGCCCGTGGCCAACGCCTACGCCATCGAGGACGTGCTTTCCGCCGCCCGCGAATATGTCGAAAAGACCGGCCGCCGCGTCATTTTTGAATACGCGCTGGTCAAGGGCGTCAACAGCGAATTGCGCCACGCCGACGAACTGGCCTCGCGCCTGCGCGGCCTGCGCGGCCACGTCAACCTTATTCCCCTCAACGCCGTGCGCGAGCGCGATCTGCATCCGCCCACGCGCGCGGACGTCGATGCTTTCCTGCGCCGCCTGGAGGCGCGCCATATCTCCGCCACCGTGCGCCGCGAAATGGGCGCGGACATCGAAGGTGCCTGCGGCCAACTGCGCCGCCGCGTGCTGGAGGACCGTCAGGAGCGATAACGCCGGCAAACAAAGGAGCACGCCATGAAAGTTTACGCCGCCACAGACATCGGCCGGGTACGCCCGATCAACGAGGACAGCTATTACGCCCCCAAACCGGGCGAGTATTTCTGCGCCGTTGCCGACGGCATGGGCGGCCATAACGCCGGCGAAGTGGCCAGCGCCATGGCCGTGCGCGTGCTCGAAGAGGAGATGCGCACTCCCACGCAGCCCACGGAGGAGGCGCTGCGCCGCGCCGTGGAACGCGCCAACACTGAAATCTACCGGGCCTCCAAGGAGCGCGAGGGCTGCCTGGGCATGGGCACGACCATCACCGCCCTGTGCATGGAGGGCAACATCGCCCACATCGCCCAGGTGGGCGACAGCCGCGCCTATCTCATCCGCAACCGCGCCATTTTGCAGGTGACCACCGACCATACGCTGGTGGAGGAAATGGTTCTAAGCGGCCTCATCACCCCCAGCGAGGCCCTCAATCACCCCAAACGCAATTACATCACCCGCGCCCTTGGCACCGCCGAAACGGTCGAGGTCGATCTGCTGCGCCTCGACACCCGTCCGGACGACGTCTTCCTGCTCTGCTCAGACGGCCTTTCCAACTGCCTGAGCGAGCGCGAGATGCTCGACATCATGCTCAGCGGCATGCGCATGCGCGACAAGCTCTCCACGCTCGTCGAGCGCGCCCTGCACCGCGGCGGACATGACAACATCACCGTCCTCCTGGTCACTTGCGAGGAGGAGAAAAAATGATCGGTCGCGTGCTTTCCGGGCGCTATGAGATACAGGCCGTCGTCGGCACCGGCGGCATGGCCGTGGTCTACCGCGCCTGGGACAAAACTGAAAAGCGCACCGTCGCCATCAAGGTTCTGCGGCCGGAATACGAGCAGGACGCGGAATTCGTGCGCCGTTTCAGCCGCGAAGCCGAGGCCGCGGCCAAGATGTCGCATGAAAACATCGTCAACCTCCTCGATGTCGGCAAGGACAACGACATGCGCTATATCGTCATGGAGTACGTCCCCGGCAAGACCCTCAAGGACCTCATCCGCGAGAAGGGCCGCATCGCGCCGGAGACCGCCGTGCGCATGGTCATCCGCATACTCGCCGCCGTGGA
>CAMMGP010000158.1 GCA_946496415.1 uncultured Clostridia bacterium
CGGAGGCGTCGATGGGCGCCACCAGCACGACAAAATCGCCCGTCTCCAGCAAATCGCCCAGCAGTTTTTTGCCCCCCTCGCCGTCCCGGACGAGGCGGCCGAGCGCTTCCTTCAACGCCTCCACGCCCTCGCCGGTGTGGGCGCTGACGGCCAATTCGCCTTCGCCGCAGGAGACGGCGCGCAGGTCGCATTTGTTGAAGACGGTGAGATGGGGAAGCCCCTTTTGTTCAAAGCGCTTGAGCAGGGCGCGGTCCTCGTCCGCCATGCCCGCAGCTGCGTCCACCACCAGTACGGCGATGTCGGCGCGGTTGAGTTCCCGCAGGGCGCGCCCGACGCGCAGCGAGCCGACCTCGCCCTCGTCGTCGAGACCGGGGGTGTCGATCATCACCACCGGCCCGAGGGGCAAAAGCTCCATGGACTTGCGCACCGGGTCGGTGGTGGTGCCAGCCACGGGCGAGACGATGGCCACGCTCTGCCCGGTGAGGGCGTTGACGAGGCTGGACTTGCCGGCGTTGCGCCGCCCGAAAAAGGCGATGTGCACGCGCTCGGCGGACGAGATGGCGTTGCGGTCTGCCATGGGAAACCTCCTTTGACGATGGGGCGCGGCAAGAAACCGCGCCCCGGCCTTTTCCTTAGAAGCGGAAGTCGCGCGCGCCCTGTTCGATCTTTGTCAGATACTCGCGGGTGATGTTGCGCACCTTCTCGTTGGGGATACTTTCAAGCTCCCGCGCGATCATCGTCTCGCCCACGGCGCGGGTGGCGTCGCTGGCGTAATCCTGCAAAAACTCCTTCAGGGTAATGATGGCGTTGGGGTGGCAGCAGTTCTGGATCTGCCCGCTCTTGCACAGGCTCATGAAGCGGTCGCCCGTGCGCCCCTCGCGGTAGCAGGCGGTGCAGAAGGAGGGGATGTGGCCGTTCTCCATCAGCCAGCGCACCACCTCGTCCAGCGTGCGCTGGTCGGACACGTCGAACTGCTCCGTGTCGGTGGGCCGTTCCTCCTCGGTGTAGCCGCCCACGGACGTGCGCGAACCGCCGCTGATCTGCGAGATGCCCAGCTCCATGGCGCGCTCGCGCACGCTCTGACTCTCGCGGGTGGAGATGATCATGCCCGTGTAGGGCACGGCCACGCGGATGAGGGCGCAGAGTTTGAGGAAGATTTCATCGCTGATGCCGTTGTCAAACGCCGAGGGGTCGATGTCGTCGGCGCGCTTGATGCGCGGCACGGAGATGGTGTGCGGCCCCACGCCGTGCACGGCCTCCAGATGTTCGGCGTGCATCAGCAGCCCGGCGAACTCGTAGCGGTACAGTTCCAGCCCGTAAAGCACGCCCAGCCCCACGTCGTCAATGCCGCCCTCCATGGCGCGGTCCATGGCCTCGGTGTGGTAGGCGTAGTTGTGCTTGGGGCCGGTGGGATGGAGTTTTTCGTAACTCTCCTTGTGGTACGTCTCCTGAAAGAGTATGTAGGTGCCGATGCCGGCCTCCTTCAGGCGGCGGTAGTTTTCCACCGTGGTGGCGGCGATGTTGACGTTGACGCGGCGGATGGCGCCGTTTTTGTGCTTGATGGAATAGATGGTGTCGATGCACTCGAGGATGTACTCGATGGGGTTGTTCACCGGGTCCTCGCCGGCTTCGACGGCCAGCCGCTTGTGGCCCATGTCCTGCAGGGCGATGACTTCGGCGCGCACTTCCTCCTGCGTCAGCTTCTTGCGCGGTATGTGGCCGTTCTGGCGGTGGTAGGGGCAGTAGACGCAGCCGTTGACGCAGTAGTTGGACAGATACAGCGGCGCGAACATGACGATGCGGTTGCCGTAGAACTTCTTCTTGATCTCTTTGGCCAGCGCGGCGATCTCTGCCTGCACTTCGGCATCCTCGTTGGCCAGCAGCACGGAGGCTTCGCGGTGGGAAAGCCCCTTGCCCTCGCGCGCCTTGTCGAGGATGGCGCGGATGAGGGGCATGTCGTCCTTGTGCAGGTCGGCGTAGGCGAGGGTATCTTCGATCTCCTGATGGTTGATGAACTCCTCCGCCTTCATGGACTTTACGTCGTACATGGGTCGTGTTCTCCTTTCTTCCGGGTCAGCGCTGCTTCCCCGTCGGCAAAATTCTATGGTCTCCGCGCGCGATGGTTACGCGGTAACCGATGTTCTCCATGCGCTTTTTCAGGTCGGAAAGCGCGTCCGCCGTCTCGCCCGCGGCGCTGGCCTTGCCCTCGTAGAGGGCGTACTTTTCCCGCGCGTCCGGTGGCGAGAGGTTGGGCATCACCACGTTCGCCCCGGCCAGCATGCCCTTTTCGCAGCCGCGGGGGTCGAGCGTGGCCAGCGCCGTGGTCGCGGGCAGAAGCGCGTTTGGCAAGAGCAGGCGGATGATGGCCAGCAATTTGCAGGTCATGTCCACCGTGCCCGACGGGAACGCGCCCAGCGGCGTGTCGCGGTGGGGGATGAAGGGGCCGATGCCCACCATCTCCGGCTCGAAGCGGCGGATGAAGGCGAGGTCGCGGGCGATGTCCGCAAGCGTCTGCCACGGCGAGCCGACCATGAAGCCGCAGCCGACCTGGTAGCCGATGGCCTTGAGGTCGGCAAGGCAGCGCATGCGGCGCTCGAAGGACAGCTCCGGCGGGTGCAGCCGCCCGTAGTGCGCCTTCGTCGCCGTCTCGTGGCGCAGAAGGTAGCGGTCGGCCCCCGCGTCGAACAGCTTCTGGTAGCTTTCGCGGCTTCTTTCGCCCACGGAGAGCGTCACCGCGCGGTCAGGCCGCGCCGCCTTCAGCGCCCGCACGATGCGGCAGAGCCGCTCGTCGGTAAAATAAGGGTCTTCCCCGCCCTGCAGCACCACCGTGCGGAAGCCCATGCGGTAGCCCGCCTCGGCGCAGAGAAGAATTTCTTCCTCTGCCAGCCGGTAGCGGCAGGCCCGCGCGTTGGAGCGGCGAATGCCGCAGTAGAGGCAGTCGTTTTTGCAGAAATTGGTAAACTCGATCAGCCCGCGGATGTACACGTCCCGCCCGTAGACGGCCTCGCGCGCCGCCCGCGCCCGGGCAAAGAGGTGGGAAAGCACATCTCCGTCCCCGCAGGCGAGCAGCGCGAGCATGTCCGCATCCGGCAGGCCGCGCTCCGCTGCCAGACGGTCAACAAGGCGCTTCAACGCTGCCATCGCTGACAAAGCCCGAATAGGCGGTCTTGATGCTCACGCCCGGCAGACGGCCGATCTTGCCGGAAAGGGCGCTGATGGCGTCCTGCGGCGCATCCACGGCCACGCTGATGATGTAGATGCCCTTCTGCCGGTAGGGAAGCCCCATGCGCCCGATGATGTATTCGTTGTAGGCGTGCAACAGGGCGTTGACCTCGCCGGCGCGGGCGCAATCGTGGAGGATGATGCTCATCACGGCCACTCTGGTCTGCATGTTCCGTCCTTTCCCATACAAAAAACTCCCGGCCCAAAATGCCGGGAGCGCATGACGACGCAGACCGCCTCGCGGCGGCGGCATTTTCGGCTTCTACGCGGGTGATCCCTTGTATGCAGTCGCGAAAATCAGTTTTCCGGCGCGCCGCAGGAATGGCTTTGGCGAACCGTGTGTTTTATTATAGCGGAAAGGGCGCGCCCCGTCAAGACCGGGGCGGGAAAAATCGCCTCAAATACAAAACGTCGTCCGCCCGTCGTTTTCGTCGGTGACAAATTCAAACCTGTCGCACAGCGCCCGCAGTTCCGCATCGGCGTGCAGCGCCTCAAGCACATTTTCGTCCTTGCAGTAGATCTCAAAATACCCCCCATCCACGCAAAGCACCGCGCAGCGGCAGGCGGCGCGCTGATAGTCCTCATAGTCGCAAACAATCTCGCGCACGGCTTCGTTCGCGTAGCCAAATGCCCGGGCGAAGAATATGTAGGGCTCAGCGTCGAGCCAACGCATAAATTCGCGGGACGTATGCGCGCCCTCCGGGTCTGTCTTTTCGTTGAGACAATCAAAGCTGTCCAGCCGCCACGCCGGATAGCGCCCGCAGAGGACGCCCATCACGCGCCGCCAGACGGCCATGACCGTCTGGCTGTCCGTATCCGCTCTGAGAAAAAGTCCGCGCGTCATCGCTCATTCCTCCTCGTCCCCACATCGCTTGCGCTTCCGCCCTCCTTGGGCGGGTCGAACGTGTAGACGTGCTTTTTCTCGATGCAGCGGCAGGTCAGCG
>CAMMGP010000159.1 GCA_946496415.1 uncultured Clostridia bacterium
CACCGCGCCGTTCATCATGAACTTCATGTTGCCCGTGCCGCTGGCTTCCTTGCCGGCGGTGGACAGCTGTTCGGAGATTTCCGTCGCCGGCATGAGGATCTCCGCCAGCGAAACGCAGTAATTCTCCAGGAATACCACGTTGATCAGCTTCGAGGCGCGCGGATGCTTTTTCACCAATTCGCCGATAGAGTTGATCAGCTTGATGATCAGCTTGGCGCGGTAGTATCCCGGCGAAGCCTTGGCGCCGAACAGATAGGTGCGCGGCGTGAACTGCACTTCGGGATGATCCACGATCAGGTTGTAGAACATGAGGATGCCCAGCGCGTTCATCAGCTGCCGCTTGTACTCGTGCAGGCGCTTGGCCTGCGTATCAAACACCGTGCTCGGGTCGATGATCGCGCCCTGATGGGACTTGACAAAGCGCGCCAGGCGCTCCTTGTTCGCGTGCTTGACCTTGTCAAACTGCTCGCGGAAAGCGGCGTCGTCGGCAAAGGGCAACAAGTCCTCCAGCCGCTGCGGGTCGCGCCGCCAGGCAGTGCCGATGGCCTCGTCCAGCAATTTGGACAGGCCGGGATTGGCCTGCATCAGCCAGCGGCGGTGGGTGATGCCGTTGGTGATGGAAACGAACTTGCGCGGCTGCAGCATGGCGTAGTCGCGGAAGGTCTGCTTGCGCAAAATGTCGGTGTGGATGGCGGAAACGCCGTTGACCGAATGCGAATAGGCCACGGCCAGGTTGGCCATGTGCACCTGCCCGTAGGCGAGGATGGACATCTGCGCGATGCGATCCCACTGGCCGGGGAAAGCGTCCCACAGATCCTGGCAGAGGCGGCGGTTCATCTCATTGAGGATCATGTAGATGCGCGGCAGCTGCACCCTGAACATGTCCTCCGGCCAGCGCTCCAGCGCCTCCTGCATGACGGTGTGGTTGGTATAGGCGAACGTGCGATAGCAGATGTCCTGGGCAAAATCCCAGTCCAGTTCGTAGTCGTCCACGAGGATGCGCATTAGTTCCGGAATGGCGATGGCCGGATGCGTGTCGTTGATGTGGATGGCCACCTTGTCCGGGAAAATGCGCCAGTTGTAGCCGTAGACCTTGATAAAGTCGTTCACGGCGTACTGTATCGAAGCGGAGGAGAAAAAGTACTGCTGCTTGAGGCGCAACTCCTTGCCCTCGTAGTTGTTGTCGTTGGGGTAGAGCACCTTGGAGATGACCTCGGCCAATTCGCGCTCTTCCATGGCGCGTATGTACTGGCCGGAGTTGAACGAGGCCATATCGATCTGCTTTTTCGAGCGCGCCGACCACACGCGCAGCATGTTGACCATGCAGCTGTCGTAGCCGACCACGGGGATGTCGTAGGGCACGGCCTCCACGGTCTTGTAGTCGAGGTGGCGATACTTGAGCCGCCCGTTTTCAGTATACTCCTCCAGACGGCCGCCGAAGTGGACTTCCACCGTTTCGTCCGGCCGCGGGATCTCCCAGATGTTGCCCGACTCCAGCCAGTTGTCCGGCACCTCGGCCTGATAGCCGTCGATAAGCTTCTGGCGGAAAAGGCCGAACTCATAGCGGATGGTGCAGCCCATGGCGGGCAGTTCCATGGTGGTCAGGGCGTCGAGGAAACAGGCCGCCAGACGGCCAAGGCCGCCGTTGCCCAGGCCCGGTTCAGGCTCCAATTCAAAGATGGCGTCCTCATTGATGCCCAGTTCCTTGAGCGCCTGCGCGTAGTTGTCCTCGTTGACGAGGTTGACGATGTTGGAATGCAGCGCGCGACCGGTGAGGAACTCGGCGCAGAGGTAATACACCTTTTTCTTGCGCTCCGTTTTGCGCACGCCGCGGGACGCGGTGCGGCGACGCATCACCTCGTCGCGCACAGTGCGCGCCACGGCCTGATAAAGTTGCTGCGGCGTCGCGTCGCTCAGCCCGCAACCGAAATTATTTTCCAGCTTTTCTCGTATGGACTGTTTGATTTCTTCAACGCCCATGCGGTCAAACTCCATGTCATAGCCTCCCCATCGGAAAAATACAATCTATTATAGCATGTTTTGAACGCTGTGTAAAGCAGCGCGTGTTAAGCGGCATTTTTGGGCAACAAGATCGGCTTACTTGCAAATATATGCGCGGCGCGCAGCAAAAAGAGGTAAAATTTGCGCGCGAGGCAGGAGTTTCCCATCATTTGACGAAATACCAAGGGGAACAGGACGACTTGGAGGTAGTAAAAATGCTGCAAATTTCACGCAGGGCGGCGCAGATCGCCCCTTCGGCCACGCTGGCCATCGATACGCGCGCCAAGGCGCTCAAGGCCGAGGGCAAGGACGTGGTCGGCTTCGGCGCGGGCGAGCCGGATTTTGATACGCCCGAATACGTCCGCGCGGCGGCGCATCGCGCCATCGACGAGGGCAGGACGCGCTATACGCCCGTGCCGGGCACGCTCTCCCTGCGCAAGACCATCGCGGAGAAATTTCTCAAGGACAACGGCCTTGCCTACGATGTTTCGCAGATCATCGTCTCCAGCGGCGCCAAGCAGTCGCTCTTCACGGCGTTGAGCGTGCTCGTCAACGACGGCGACGAGGTGCTCATCCCCTCGCCCTACTGGGTCAGCTACCCGGAAATGGTGAAAATGGTGGGCGGCGTGCCGGTGTTCGTGCCCTGCTATCACGAGGACGGCTTCATCGTCCGCCCTGAGGAGATCGAAAAACGCGTCACGGACAAGACCAGGGCGCTGATCCTCAACAGCCCCAGCAACCCCAACGGCTGCGTGATCCCGCGCGAAACGCTCGAGAAGATCGCCGCCCTCGCCGTGGAAAAGCAGTTCTACGTCATTTCCGACGAGATCTATGAAAAACTCATTTACGATGGCTGCGAGCACGTCTCCATCGCCTCTCTGGGCGAGAAGATCAAGGAGCAGACCGTGGTTGTCAACGGCGCCAGCAAGGCCTACGCCATGACCGGCTGGCGCATCGGCTACGCCGCCGGCCCCGCGAACATCATCAAGGCCATGTCCGCATTCCAGAGCCACGCGGCCAGCAACGCCAATTCCATCGCCCAGTACGCCACCGAGGCGGCCATTTCCGGCGAGGGCAAGGAAGTGGCGGACATGGTGCGCGCTTTTGACGAGCGCCGCAAGCTGATGTGCAAACTCATCAACGATGTGCCGGGCCTGGCCGCGGATCTGCCCCACGGCGCGTTCTACATGATGATGGATCTGCGCGGCCTGCTCGGCAAGCGCTGTGGCGAAACCGTTGTCGACTCCTCCAACACCTTCGCCAGCCTCCTGCTCGAGCAGAAGTGCGTGGCCGTGGTGCCGGGCGAGGCTTTTGGCGCGCCGGGTTTCGCACGCCTCTCCTACGCCGTCGGCGAGGAAAAGATCCGCGAGGGCGTGCGCCGCATGGCTGAATTCGTTGCTTCCCTTCGTTAAACCGTTCGCATTGCCGCGCCGTCCGCAGAGACTGGCGCGGCTTTTTTTGCCCGCACGATAGACAGACGGCCGCGGATGTGGTACAGTGAAACAAGAAGCCCCGCCCGGGGCAAACGAACGAGGTGAAGAGCATGGAACTTGAAAAGATGCGCGATACCTGCGCGCAACAGGAGGCGCTCTTGCGCTTTGAGAGTTTTGACAATCAGACCGCCTGGGAGTTGGGCAACCTCATGGTCGCGGAACTGAAGCGCCGCGATCTCAAGGTCTGCGCCGCCATCTGGTCGACCACTGGCTACGTGCTGTTCCAGTACGCGGCCGCAGGCACTACGCTCAACAATCAGAACTGGATGACGCGCAAGTACAACTCCGTCTGCCTGATGGAAAGGAGTTCCCTGGCCTCGCGCGCCATCTCCGAGCTCACCGGCGAGGGCGTGGAGGCTTGCGGCCTCGATCCCCGCAAGTACGTCTTCTGCGGCGGCGGTTTCCCCATTCGCCTCAAGACGGGCGAACTGGTGGCGGTAGCCCTGGTTTCCGGCTTGCCGGACGTGGGCGATCACGGCCTGATCGTCGATTGCCTTTCCAAGTATCTGGGCGTGGAGGCCCCGTCCATCCCCCTGTAATATGGGCAGACAAAGGCCCGGCGGAGAAACGCTCTCCGTCGGGCCTTCCAGAGCGCTGACAAAGCCCACAACCGCAAAAATTGCCCTGATATATGAAAAATCA
>CAMMGP010000160.1 GCA_946496415.1 uncultured Clostridia bacterium
GGTCGTTTCCAGCATGCGCGCCACCAGCTTGCCGCCGCCGAAGGTCACTTCCGCGCCGGGCTTGAGCCGCCGCCCCGGGCGCACCAGCGTTTCCCACTTTTTGGGGCCGAGCTGCTTGAGCAGCAGCACCTCCGCCGCGCCGCCGCCGGCGCGCTCGCCGATGAGCCGCGCGGGGATGACGCGCGTATCGTTGACCACCAGAACGTCGCCGGGGCGCAGGTAGTCCAGTATGTCGTAAAAGTGCCGGTGTTCGAGCCTGCCATTTTCGCGGTGCACCACCAGCATGCGGCTGTGGTCGCGCGGCTCCACCGGCGTCTGGGCGATCAATTCTTCGGGCAGGTCGTAGTAAAAATCATGCGTTTTCATGGTCTGTCAGCCGCAAAAGGCCCTCCACGATGTATTCGATATTTTCTTCCTTTAAGATGGTGTCGCGCCGCGTATGGATGCGGTCGATGACCGCGCCGAAAAAGCGCCGCCGCTTCAGCGTTGCCACGGCCAGCGCCTTGGGAAAGCCCCACTGGTCGGAGGGGTAAAAGGCGCGGCGGGCGAACACGGGCGCAAGGCTCCCGGCGGGAAAAGCCGCCTGCGTGCGCGCGCACAATTCCTCGTCGGCGCAAAAGCCCTTGTTGGGCGCGAGCAGGAGCATCTCCCCGTCGCCCACGCAGTCGAGGTTCACAAGCGGCCTGTTCGCCATCACACGCGCGTGGCGCCTGCGAAACAGCGTCGAGCCGATCAGCCCCACTTCCTCGTTGTCAAACAGCACTACGGCCACGCGGCCGCGCCGTTCTTTGGGCAGACGGGCAAGCAGCGTCAGAAGCGCGACCACGCCGGAGGTGTTGTCGTTCATGGTGTGTCGGTTGGGTTTCCCGGCGATGACCAGCGCCGAGGCGAGCACGCCCAGCAATACGCCCACCGCCGCCGCAACGCCCACCGGCGCGCCCAGCCAGGCGATCAGAAAGGCGCCCAGCGCGGCGGGCAGCGCCAGCATCAGCATCAGCAAAAGCTGCATGAGTATGGACAGCGGTATGTTCAGCGGCGCGGCGAGGTTGGGGAAAGGAAGTCCCGCGCAGGTGTCGTAATGCGCGCCGAAGACGAACTCCGCCGTGGCAAGGTTGCCATAGACGAGGTTGACGTTCTCGATCAGCCCCTTCGCGCGCTCCTCGCGGAAAAACACGCCCTCCTTGCGCATCTCCGCCCTGACCAGTTCGCGGAAGGCGGCTTTTTGCGCCCTGCTCTTGCGCGCCTGATGGTCGCGGACGATGGCCGCGCACAGCGGCGTCACAGATCCATCCTCATTTGATTTTCGTCGGCTTTCGGCGCGGGCGGGGTCAGCCCCAGATGCTCGTAGGCGGCGGGGGCGGCCACGCGGCCGCGCGGCGTGCGCATGATGAAGCCCAGCTGCAGAAAGTACGGCTCATAGACGTCCTCGATGGTGGTGGCGTCCTCGCCGGTTGAGGCGGCCAGCGTGTCCAGACCCACCGGCCCGCCGCCGAATTTTTCGATCATCGTGCGCAAAAGCGTGCGGTCGGTGTGGTCGAGGCCCAGTTCGTCCACCTCGAGCATCTTCAGCGCCCGTCGCGCCACGTCGAGGGTAATCCTGCCGCCGCCCTCCACCTCGGCAAAATCGCGCACGCGGCGCACCAGGCGGTTGGCGATGCGCGGCGTGCCCCGCGAGCGGCGGGCGATCTCCAAAGCGCCCTCCGTGTCGCAGGGAACTTTGAGGATCTTCGCCGAGCGCAGAACGATCACGGACAATTCCTCCGGCGTGTACAGTTCCAGCCTGAAGTTGATGCCGAAGCGGTCGCGCAGGGGCGAGGTGAGCATACCCGCGCGCGTGGTCGCGCCGATGAGCGTGAATTTGGGCAGGTCCAGGCGGATGGAGCGCGCCGAGGGGCCCTTGCCGATCATGATATCGAGGGCAAAGTCCTCCATGGCGGGGTAGAGCACCTCCTCCACGGTGTGGCTGAGGCGGTGGATCTCATCGATGAAGAGCACGTCCCCGGCGCTCAAATTGGTGAGGATGGAAGCCAGATCACCGGCGCGCTCAATGGCGGGGCCGCTGGTGATGCGTATGTTGTGCCCCATCTCCGCGGCGATGATGCCGGCCAGCGTCGTCTTGCCCAGCCCGGGCGGGCCGTATAGCAGCAGATGATCCAGCGGCTCGTGGCGGGCGATGGCGGCCTGCATGTACACGCTCAGGCTTTTTTTCAGTTTTTCCTGTCCGAAGTACTCGGTCAGCGTCCGCGGGCGCAGCGACACGTCCGCCTGTTCGTCCTCCTCGCGGAAGCCCGTGGTGATCAGCCGTTCTTCGTCCATCATTGGCATTTCCTTTCCTGCCGATAAATTCCTTCAGGGGCGTCACGCCCAGCGCCAGCGCGATGAGCAGATAGACGCCCAGCCCCGCGCCGCCCATGGCCAGCATGCGCAATATGGCGAACATGCGATTTTCCGCCACGGGCATCAGGCTGCCCACGCCCCAGGCGACCAGCGCCGTTAGGCCCGAGGCGAGGAATATCTTCGCCATGTCGGGCACGATGCGCTTCATGCCCAGACGGCGCATCCTGCGCCGCAAAAGATAAAACAGCACCAGCATGCCGCCCGTCCCCGAAACGGTGGTGGCCAGCGCCAGGCCGCGCACGCCCATGAGCGCGTGGAAGATACTGTTCAAAATGACGTTGGCCACGACGATGCCGGCGGAAACGTACATGGTCGTGCGCGTGTCCTGCATGGCGTGGAAGGTGCGGTTGAGCAGATCGCGCAAGCCGAAGCCCAGCACGCCGATGACGTAAAAGAGGAACACGCCCGCGGTGACGGCGGCGCTTGAAAGATCAAACTGTCCGCCCAGATACAGGGCCTTGATGACGTCCTGATTGCCCACGGCGCAGATGGCGATGATGGGCGTCATCACCATGGCGATGGTCACGGTGGAACGGCGCACGATCTCCAAAATGCCGCGGCGGTTATCTTCCGCCACCATGCGGCTCATGCGCGAGAACATGATCGTCGTCAGGGGCACGATGACCACGCCCGTCAGGAGCGTGATGACCTTGTAGCCGTAGGAGAGCGCGGACACGTCGCCGGGATTGCCGTAGGAGGCGCGCCACTGATCCACCATGTGGTTTAATTCGCTCACCGCCATGGACAGCACCGCCGGCCCCGCCAGCGCCATCAGATGGCGGAAGCGCCGGTCGCGGAAGTCGACGATCAGGCGGTAATGGAACCACCCGCGCATGAACGGCACCAGCACCAGCGTTTGCAATATGTTGGCCGCGAACACGCCCCAGGCCAGCGCCCGCACGCCGTGCGTTCCGGCGAACAGCGCCGCGGCGCTGATGATGGCCAGGCTGAGGGGAAAGCCGGTGATCTGCGCGGCTATGTATTTCTCCTGCGCGTTCAAAAGGCTGGCCAGCGATATGGAAGTGATGTTGAACGCCAGCGTCAATACCATGATGCGCACAAGCTCCGCCGTCAAATCCACCTTCCACGGCTCATAGCCGGAATAGACGATGCGCACCAGCGGCCCGGCCAAAAGCAGCATCAGCACCGTCACGCCCAGCGCGATCAACGCCAGTATGTTGATGGCGTTGCTGGCGAAGCGGTCGGCGCGCTCGAGCCCTCTGCGGGCGCGCGCCTCGGTATACATGGGCACCAGCGTGGAGGTGATGCAGGAGTTGAGCAGCAATACCGGTATGTAGAACAGCGCGTAGGCGGCCACATAGGCGTCGTATTCCGGCTGCGTGCCGAAATAGTGGGCGGCCACCATCTCGCGGATAAAGCCGACCGCCTTGCTGGCGATGATCACCAGCGTGACCAGCATGGTCGTTTGCAAAAGCCTGTCCTTGCGAGCCAAATCTTCACCTTCTTTGATCGTGAAAGCGCGGGCGGGAAGCCCATCGTTTTCCACGATATAGTATAGCATAGCCGCGAAAAAAATTAAACCCCCAGAGCGCCGATAAAGCCCACAACCGCAAAAATCGCCCTGATATATAGAAATCAGAGGCGATTTTTGCTTCCTGCAGGTGGATTTGCCGAGCCCTTCGGGATCGACAAATCCAGTCGCCCTTGGCGACAAATTTTGCCGCAGGCAAAATTTCCTCGTCAGCTGCACTTGCATCCTGCGGTCACTTACGTCT
>CAMMGP010000161.1 GCA_946496415.1 uncultured Clostridia bacterium
GCCGTGGTCTTCAAGCCCTCGGGCATGGTCGTGCATCCGGCGGCGGGCAATCCGGACGGCACGCTGGTCAACGCCCTGCTCTACCATCTCGACGGCCTTTCCGGCATTGGCGGCGAGAAGCGGCCCGGGCTGGTGCACCGCATCGACAAGGACACCTCCGGGCTTCTGCTGGTGGCCAAGAACGACCGCGCCCACGTGTCGCTGGCGGAGCAGATCAGGGAGCACTCGGTGGAGCGCGCCTATCTGGCCATCTGCATCGGCCATTTCAAGGAGAACATGGGCGCGGTGGACGCGCCCATAGGCCGCCACCTCACGGACCGCAAGAAGATGGCCATCCGCGAGGGCGGGCGGCGGGCGGTGACCCACTGGCGCGTGCTGGAAGAACTGCGCGGCGCTTCGTACATCGAGGCGCGATTGGAGACCGGGCGCACGCATCAAATTCGCGTACACATGGCCTCGCTGGGCCATCCCGTGCTGGGCGATCCGGTGTACGGGCCGAAGAAATCGCCGTATCCCGTGGCAGGCGGGCAGCTTCTGCACGCGGCGGTCATCGGCTTTGACCATCCGGTAAGCGGCAAACGCATGCGCTTCGAGGCCCCGCCCGAGCCGCGATTTTTAACATGGCTCGAGCGCCTGAAAATGCATTGACAGGGGCGGGAATATCGCTTATAATGAACTTGACCTATCAGAAAAGGAGGTGGACGGGCGTGGACGAATGCGGAGGAAGTAGACGGAAACGGAGCGTTTGGGCCGCGCGCGTCTGCTGACCCATCGCTTCATTTCCCCAAAAATTTCTTCTGCGCATGGGCGTCGCCTGAACGGGGCGGACGCCTGGGGGTGCTGTCTGTTTCAGAGGCCCCTGCACACATGGGACGCCGCCCGCGCAGGGCGGAGGCCCGCTTTGCGATGCGAAAGGAGTGAGGGAAATGTTCATCATGGACGAAATTCGCGAGAACACCGCGGGCGCGATCATGACGCCCGAATTTGTCCGCCTGCGCGCGGGTACGCGCACAGGCGAGGCCATCCGCGCCGTGCGCGCCTCGGGGCTGGACAGCGACGCGCTCTATACGCTCTTTATCACCGACCAGGACGGCCGCCTGCTGGGCACGCTGGAGATGCGCACGCTGCTGGCCGCGCCGGGCGACGAGCCCGTAGAGGCGCTGATGGACACGGCCTTCACCGCCGTGGCCATGGATGCAGACCAGCAGGAGGCGGCGCGTCTGGTGCGCAAATACGACCTGATCAGCCTGCCCGTGACCGACCGGGAGGGGCGGCTGGTGGGCGCGATCGGCGTCAACAGCATCGTGGACGTCATCGAGGAAGAAGACACGGAGGACTTCGAGCGCATGGCCGCGCTGGTGCCCAGCGAGGACGGCTACGCGGCCTCCAGCGTCTGGGCGCTGGCCTGGCACCGTCTGCCGTGGCTGCTGATTCTCATGGCCTCGGCGGTATTGTGCGCCAAACTTATTCAGCACTATGAGGAACTTTTGCTGCTCTCGGCGCTGGGCGGCGTGGTGATGAGCAACATACCGATGCTGATGGACACGGGCGGCAACGCCGGCTCGCAGTCCTCCACGCTGATCATCCGCGCCATGGCGCTGGGCGACATGACGGCGCGGGACGACGCGCTCACCCTGGGCAAGGAACTTCTGACTTCGCTTCTGTGCGGCGCAGGGCTGGGTGTGGTCAACTTTTTGCGCATGATGCTCATCTCCCGGGACACGGCGCTGGAAGCGGGCGTCATCTCGCTGGCGGTGTGCCTGACCGTCATCGCCGCCAACGCCATCGGCTGCCTTCTGCCGATGCTGGCGCGGCGGCTGCGCCTCGACCCGGCGCTTATGGCCGGGCCGCTCTTGACCACCATCGTGGATATCCTGGGGCTGATCATCGTCTTCGCGCTGGTGACGGCGCTGGTGTGAAAAGACGCTCCCCCGTGTTTGGCGGGGGAGCGCTTTTGTCTCAAGCCCTAGAGCCAGCGGCAGGCGGCCATATCCACGCGGCCGTCGGGAAGAAAGGTCACGCCCTCGTCTTCCAGCATCCGGCGGCGCAGTTCAGGGTCGCCGCCCGCGGCGATGGAGCCATCCTGTTTGACCACCCGCTGCCACGGAAGTTCCGGCGGACAGAAGCGCATGGCGCGGCCCACCTCCCGCGCGGCGCGGGGGCGGCAGAGCACGCGGGCGATCTGGCCGTAGGTGACGACTCTGCCGCGCGGTATCTGGGAAACGATGTCGTAGACCTGCTGATAAAAGGCGTTCATGCGTCCTCCGTATGGAAAAGGGCGGAGAAACTCGTCTCCGCCCTTCCGGCTCCCGCCGCCTTTGCGAGGCGTCGGTCATTCCTCCTCGTCGTCTTCGTCGTCCTCGAAAAGACCGTTCTGGACGATCTCGACGAGTTTGTCCGCCAACTCTTCGGCGACCGGCACGAATTCTTCCTGGTCGTCGCCTACGTCTACGACTTCCATGATGTAGGCGTCGCGCTGATGCTCTTCATCGCACTCGTCGCACCCACATTCTCCGTCCTCGTCTACCTCCGCCAACAGAGCGTATTCCTTACCCTCGTAGAAGAAATAATCGAGCACCTCCATGGTGATCTCATTGCCCTCATCATCCTCAAAGACGACGAGATCCAATTCCTCATCCATTTCGACACGCTCCTTTCTTCAGTGTATTGAACGGGCCCCGCCCATTCGCAACTATTATACCCGGTGGCAGAAAAAAAATCAACCGTTATTTGCGGCGGCGGGGCTACAAAATCGCGGCGGGACGTGGTACAATAGAAGGAGTTCCAGAAAGGTGGAAAAGACGATGATCCGGGGAAAGTTTTTGACTTCGCAGGACGATGTGCGCGCGGTGATGGATATCCGCCGCCGCGTGTTCGTGGACGAGCAGGGCTACAGTGCCGATACGGAGATCGACGGTTTTGACAAAATGGCCGTCTACGCGCTGGCATATGACGAAAAAGACCGGCCTGCCGGCACGGGACGGCTGATCATCAACGATGAGAGCCGCTTTCAGATCGGCCGCGTCTGCGTGCTCAAGGAGGCGCGCGGACAGGGGCTGGGCGATCTGGTGGTGCGCATGCTGCTCTACCGGGCGCTGGAACTGGGCGCGGGCGAGATCTGGCTGGGCGCGCAGTTGCCGGCGGTGGGCTTCTACGTCCGCTACGGCTTTCAACCCATCGGTGAGATTTACGATGACGAGGGCGTGCCCCATCGCTGGATGCGGGCAAAAGCCGAAGAAGTGAACCTGGAGGGGAACTGCGGCGGCCACAGCCGCTGCGCCGGCTGCGCGGGCGATTGCTCCGCCTGCGCGGGCGAACAGCCGCAGTGAGCCTTTCCCGCGCAAGGGAAGAGACGGCCGCGCTCCCACACGGGCCATGTTTTCCGGGATCCGCATGGCGGGCGTTTCCTGCCCGCCATTTATAGGGGCTGCCCGCGTTGCGGACGGCCCTTTGGTCATATTTCCGGCGGATCGCAAGCGGTTTCTTTTTCGCGCGGGGGCTTTTCCGCGTCCCGCGCATTTTTGCAAAATTTCTTGTATCCGTCAACCTTTTCGCGCCTTTTCCCGTCTATAAAGCGAATACGTATTCAAAAGCTGGGGGATACCCATGGACGACAGGCAATTCACGCAGCGGGCGCTCGATTGCCAGCGCAAGCTGTATCGCGTGGCGCTGTCCATGCTGCGCTGCGACGCGGACGCCGCCGACGCCATTCAGGAGGCGGTGTTCAAGGGCTGGCTGCATCGGGACGCGTTGCGCGACGGCGAGCGCTTCGAGGCCTGGCTGACGCGCATACTGGTCAACGAGTGCCGCAACATACAGCGCCGCTGGAAAAAGCGCGGCGAACCGCTGGACGAGGCCCGGGCCGCGGCGCTTACACAACCGTCGCCCGATCCTGCGCTTTACGACGCCCTCATGACCCTGCCGGAAAGGCTGCGTCTGCCGGTGGTGCTCCACTATCTGGAGGGCTATCCGCTCAAGGAGATCGCCGCCATTCTTTCGATTCCCCAGACCACGGTCAAATCC
Source organism: uncultured Clostridia bacterium (assembly GCA_946496415.1). GTDB lineage: Bacteria > Bacillota > Clostridia > Christensenellales > Aristaeellaceae > Pullichristensenella. Next base: position 4,024 of record CAMMGP010000161.1, read on the forward strand.
CGCCTGCATCAGGGCCGCGCCGCCCTGAAGCGCGCGCTTTCCACGGAGGTGGAGCTATGAAGGACTTGCACAATGCGTTCCCGCCCTCCCCGGAGCGCGCCGAGGA
>CAMMGP010000162.1 GCA_946496415.1 uncultured Clostridia bacterium
CGAGGGCGTGCTCATCATCACCGGCGGCCCCGGCACGGGCAAGACCACCACGCTCAAGTGCATCCTTCGCCTGCTGGACGAACTGGGCGGCGCGGAACTGTGCGCGCCCACGGGCCGGGCGGCCAAGCGCATGAGTGAGGCCACGGGCCGCCCGGCGCGCACCATCCATCGCCTGTTGGAATACGCCGGCGAGGAGGGCCGCTTTCTGCGCAACGAGCAGGAGCCGCTGGACTGCGCCGCCGTGGTCGTGGACGAGATGAGCATGGTGGACATCTTTCTCTTCCGCGCCCTTTTGCGCGCCCTGCGGCCGGGCACGCGGCTGGTGATGGTGGGGGATAAGGATCAGCTTCCATCTGTGGGCGCGGGAAACGTCTTAAAGGACATGCTCGAAAGCGGCGCGGTACCCTCGGTGACGCTCACCGAGGTCTTCCGCCAGGCCGCATCGAGCATGATCGTGCGCAACGCCCATCGCATCAACCGCGGAGAATATCCCGAGGTGCGCACGCGGGATACGGACTTTTTCCTCGAGCGCAAGGAGAGCATGCGCGCGGCGGTCGATTCCGTGGTGCAACTGGTCACCACGCGCCTGCCGCGCTATCTGGGCGTCGATCCCCTGCGCGGCATACAGGTGATGGCGCCAATGAAGCGCATGGACGCGGGCGTTTACGCCCTCAACGCGGTGCTGCAGCAGGCCATCAACCCGTCCGCCCCCGGCAAGCGCGAGTTGCGCCGCGGCGAGATGGTCTTCCGCGAGGGCGACAAGGTCATGCAGGTCAAGAACAACTACGACATGGGCTGGACGCGCGGCATGGAGCACGGCCTGGGCGTGTTCAACGGCGACATTGGCTACGTTGCTGCCGCCGATCCCCACGCCGAGGAATTGACCGTGGCTTTCGACGACGGCCGCGAGGCGCTTTATGCGCTCGCCGACCTCGAGGAATTGGAATTGGCCTATTGCATGAGCGTGCACAAGAGCCAGGGCAGCGAGTTCGATTGCGTGGTGTTGCCCCTCGTCAGCGGCCCGCGCCTTTTGATGACCCGCAACCTCCTCTACACCGCCGTCACCCGCGCCCGCCGCCTGGTGGTGGTGGTCGGCCGCGAAGCCTGCATGCGCGCCATGGTGGACAACAACTACATCGACCGCCGCTTCAGCGCTCTGGACAGGCGCCTTGCGGCGTGGTTGACGAACTGACGTCCCTGGGGTATAATGGTAGAGCGCGTCTGCCCGCGTCCGTGGTTGCAAGTCGATGCCAGTCGCAGGCAAAACGACCCACGTAAGCGGGGAAAATTCCCGTGAGCATGGTGCGGCTTAGAAGTAAGTCCGGCCAGCCTTCGGGCTGAGAGGGCCAGTAGTGGGGAGGCCGTTGCCTTAGGAGCGAGCGCCCCAGCCGGCGAGTGTGGGGGCAAAGACCAGGTCGGGCGAACAGGCGCGCCCCTGTACGCACAAAGGAGAACGCCATGCTTTACGACGCCATACTCATCGACGCCGACGATACGCTTTTCGACTTCCGCGGCGCGGAGAAAAACGCCATCGGCGCGATCATCCAGCAGCTTGGCATCATGGACGAGGCCGCGCCGCAGGTCTACCATCGCCTCAACAAGGCCTGCTGGGAAGCCTTTGAGCGCGGGGAAGTGACGCAGGCGGAGTTGCGCGTGCGCCGTTTCCGCGATTTTCTGCGGCATTACGGCCTCGACGCCGACCCGCAGGAAGTGGGCGAAGCCTACACCGAGGCGCTGTCCCATCAGAGCCTGCTTCTGCCCGGCGCGCTGGAGGCTGTGCAAGCCGTCGCCGCGCGTTTGCCCGTGGCCGTGGTTACCAACGGCATCCCCAAGGTGCAGCATGGCCGCATGGATCCCTCGCCCCTGCGCAAATACCTGTCCGCCTTCATCATCTCCGGCGAACTGGGCGTGCAAAAGCCCGATCCGCGCATGCTCTACGCGGCGCTGGAAACGCTGGGCGGCGTGGACAGATCCCGCGCCCTGATGGTGGGCGACAGCCTCACCAGCGACATCCGCGCCGCCAACCGCGCCGGCATCGACGCCTGCTGGTACAACCCCGAGGGCAAGGCCGCCCCGCCGGAATACAGCATCCGCTACGAGATCGCCGACATCCGCGCCCTGCCGGACATCGCCCTGCAATAGACAAAGAAAAAAGCCGCCTCCACACACAGATGCGCGTGGAGGCGGTCTTTGTCACCGTCACTTCTTTTTTCTCGCCGCGAACGGCTTGCGCGGCGCTTCGGCCTTTTGTGGTGCTTCGGCCTTTTGCGGCGCGGTTTCGGGTGCTTCCTCCGCGTCCACCACCTCGCCCTTGGCCAGTTCCCGCTTGCGCATGTTCTCGCGCACCAGCCGGTAGATGGCGGTGGTCAGCGGCACGGCCAAAAGCATGCCGCCGATGCCCATCACGTTGCCGCCCACGGTGATGGCCGCCAGCACCCACAGCGCCGGAAGCCCCAGCTGCGTGCCCACCACGCGCGGGTAGATGAGATTGCCCTCCAACTGCTGCAAAACGACGATGAACACCAGAAACAGCAGCGCCTCCACCGGCGAAACGGTCAAAATGAGGATCGCGCCCACGCCCGCGCCGATGTAGGCGCCGGCAATGGGGATCAGCGCCGTCGCGCCCACCAGCGCGCCGATCATCGTCGCGTAGGGGAAGCCGAAGGCGAGCATGCCCAGCATGCACAGCGTGCCGAGGATCACCGCCTCGATGCACTGGCCCACCACATAGCGGTGGAAGCTGTCGTCCAGCACATCCAGCACGTGGAACGTCCGATCGCACCACGCGGGCTTCAGATACGTGCGCATCAGCCGCCGCGCCTGCCGGCCGAGTTTTTCCTTGCCGTAGAGTATATAGAAGGAGAACATGAAGCCCATCACCAGCGTCACCGCGCCGGAGAACACGCCGGACACCGTGGCCACCACGGAGTTCATCAGCCCGTCCCAACCGCCGCCCAGCCATTCGAGCACGCGGGTGAGCAGCTGCTGCCAGTCCGCGCCCAATTCGCCCAAATTGGCCTCGGCGTTGGGCAGGTACTGCGCGATCTCCGGGTTTTTGGAAAGTTCCCCATATAGCCGGTCGATGAGCGCGGGCGTCTCGTTGAGCAATAGCTGCACCGCCCGGATCAGTTCCGGCACGATCAGGCCGACGATGAGGCCGACGATGACGAGAATCGTCAGATACGCCGCCACCATGCACACGCCCCGCCGCAATTTGAGAAACAGCGGCCGGCGGCACCTGCGGAAAACGCGCGTCTCGTAAAAGCGCATCAGTATGTTGACCACATAGGCGATGCCCGCGCCCAGCAAAAGCGGCCACGCCGCCCCGAGGAGCACACCCAGCGCCGCGGATACCGGCCCCCAGTAGTGGATGGCCAGATACACGAGGGCAACCGTGACCCCCGCGCGCAGGCAGGTCTTCCATTGTAGCACGCGCATCCCTCCAATATCGAGCGTATGCTTTATTGTACCCCATGGCGCGGCGTTCGTCAAGGCGGCGGAGCGCGGGATTTAATCTGCCGGGGGATTGCCACGAACGTTAAAATATGGTATCATGGGAGTACAATGAAAAACCGGGGGGTTGGAGACAATGAAAGCCATCATACTGGCGGCCGGTTACGCCACGCGCATGTATCCGCTGACCAAGGATAAGCCCAAGGCGCTTCTGCCCATTGGCGGCAAGGTCATGCTGGACTACCTCATGGACGAGGTGGCCACCATCCGCGAGATCGACACCGTCTATATCGTCACCAACAGCCGCTTCGCCGGTCAGTTTTCCGCCTGGGCGGAGGAGGCCGCCGCGCGCTACCCGCGCCTTAAACTGGATGTGCTCGATGACGGCACCGATTCCAATGAGAACCGCCTCGGCGCGGTGGGGGACATACGCTTCGTGCTCGACCATCGTCCCGTGGACGACGATCTGCTCGTCGCCGCCTCGGACAACTTCTTCACCTTCCCGCTCAAGAACATGGTGGATGATTTCAGGGCCCATGGCCGCGATACGCTGCTCGGCCAGCACCTCGGCTGGGTGGAGGACTTAAAGCGCTTTGCCGTGGCCACGCTCGACGAAAACGCCCGCGTCACCGCGCTGGTGGAAAAGCCGC
>CAMMGP010000163.1 GCA_946496415.1 uncultured Clostridia bacterium
GAATTGAGAGTACGTATTATCACGAGGTGCTAAGGCCTGGCGGTTGAGTGGGAATGACCTTTTCCCGCCACCCACGGCCCTCGTCGTCCGCTGCGGGGGCCATGGGCGCTTTTTGCGCCTTTTTCCCCTTCCCCCTTTTCAAACCGCCGTTTTTCCTGTATAATGAAATGCACGCCTGTTGCGGCGCGGACCGCCCGAGCGTGAAAGGAAAGGAAAACGACCATGAGCGGCAAGATCGGAGACTTTTTGCGCGTCCCGCCGGAGATACTTTCCGACTTCCGGCAGGATTCATTTCAGAAAAACCGACTTTCCCTGCTGGTTATCTGCGTAATGATCTTCGGCATGGAGCCGTATAATATCTTCCGCGTGCTGTTCATGTCGCGTTCAGGGCTGGGGACGCTCAACAATCGCATCTATTTCGGCATGTATTGCGCGCTGTTGCTGGCCGCCGTCGCGTATATACTGGTGGCCCGTCTGACGCGCGGGGCGGCGCTGGAAAAGCGTTTGCGGATACAGTATGCCGGCGTCGTGTTCGCCTTTCTCTGGCACATCTGCCTCAACGCTTACGACCTGATGCGCGATCCGGACGGAGAAGTAAGCATCTACATGACCGCGGTGCTGGCGCTGGCCGTTTTCATCCAACTGCCCACCTGTCTGAGCATCGCCTGTCATGTGGGAGGCTATGCGCTGTTCGCGCTCACGGCGGGGCGGTATCTGGAGAGCGGGCCGCTGCTCAACCTGACGTTTTCCTCGATCGTGGCGCTGGCCGTCTCGCTGACGAAGAACCACAGCGCGACGGTCGTCCTCGTGCAGCGCCGCGAGATCGCCCTGATGAACCGGCAATTGCAGGCGCTGCTGGAAAAAGATCCCCTGACCGGTCTGCTCAACAAGTCGGCCTTCGAGGAGAAGACGGCGGCCCGCCTGCGGAGCGCCAATGGCAGCGATGGCCTGACGCTGTTGATGGTCGACCTCGACGATTTCAAGGGCATCAACGACCGCTTCGGCCATCCCTGCGGCGACTATGTGCTGCAACAGACTGCGCAAAGGCTGCAAAACGCCTTTCCCACCGCCGCGGAGATCGGCCGCATCGGCGGCGATGAGTTTGCCCTCACGCTCTACACGACGTCGCCGGATCTGCTGGAAGAGCGCTGCCGCCGCTTCATCCGGATGCTTGGAGACATACGCTGGCAGGGGCGCGAGGTTGGCGCGCAGTGCAGCGCCGGCTTCTGCCGCATTGGCGCGCCGGATGTTTCTTATGAGCGCGTCTATCGGGAGGTCGACCGCGCCCTGTACGAGGCCAAGCGCGAAGGCAAGGGCCGTTGTCACGCCTGCGCGATCAACTGAATGGATCATGCGAGGGAAATATGCTTACAACGGTACTTTTTGATTTGGATGGCACGCTTTTGCCCATGGATCAGGATGAATTCGTCCACGACTACTTCCATCGTCTGGTGAAAAAAGTGGCTCCGCTGGGCTATGAGCCTAAAGCCCTGATCGACACCGTGTGGGCGGGTACGGCGGCCATGGTGAAAAACGACGGCTCATGCACCAACGAGGAGGCTTTCTGGCGCGTGTTTGCCGCCCGCTACGGCGAGGAACGGCTGCGCGACCGCCCCGCGTTCGACGCGTTTTACCGCACGGACTTCCAACAGACGGCGCAGGTCTGCGGCCGCAACGACGCTGCCCGCGCCGCGGTGAACGCGCTCAAAGCCATGGGCCTGCGTGCCGCGCTGGCCACCAATCCCATTTTCCCGCAAACGGCGACCTATAGCCGCGTACGCTGGGCGGGGCTGGAGCCGGAGATGTTTGAATACATCACCACTTATGAAAACTCCACCCACAGCAAGCCGAATCCCGCTTACTATGCCGATCTGCTCTCCACGCTCGGCCTGCGCGCGGAAGAATGCCTGATGGTCGGCAACGACGTGGGGGAGGATATGGTGGCCGAAACGCTGGGGATGCGCGTGTTTTTGCTCACCGACTGCCTCATCAATCCGCACGGCGAAGATATTTCCCGCTGGCCGCACGGCGGCTTTGACGACCTGCTCGCCCATGCGCGCGCGTTGCTGGCGGAAAAAGTATAAAGAAACCATACAGATCGGTCCGCCGGGGGTTTGGCGGGCCGTTTTTTGCGCGTTTTGCCGTCAAATTGCCGCGTTTGATAAAACATACACGACATCTTAACAAAACGCTTGCAAAAACTTGTAAGAATCCACGTGGCAGCGAGAATAAACATGCTATAATATAGATAAGTGTATGGGATATGTGAACTAATGAAGGCTGTTTGACAGAAGGGAGCGGGATCCCGTCTATGCCCAGTTCCAGTTTTCTTGACATTTCCAGTTACTTTGAAATGATGGGCCAGTACCCGGCGCTCATCCTCACCAGCATCCTTACCTTGGCCGTCATACTCGTCAACGGCTGGACCGACGCGCCAAACGCCATTGCCACCTGCGTTTCCACGCGCGCCATGCGTCCGCGTCCGGCGATCATCATGGCAGCTATCTTCAATTTCCTCGGCGTCCTCGTGATGACGCTCATCAACAAAAAGGTCGCGGAGACCATCTATAACATGGTGGATTTTGGAGGCGACGCCCACGAGGCGCTCGTAGCCCTGTGCGCGGCGATGGTCGCCATCGTCACCTGGGCCACGGCGGCGTGGAAGTTCGGCATCCCTACCAGCGAGAGCCACGCGCTCATCGCCGGCCTGTCCGGCGCGGCCATCGCTCTGCACAACGGCCTGTCCGGCATCAACGGCGCGGAGTGGCTGAAGGTCATCTATGGCCTGGCGCTTTCGACGCTGCTGGGCTTCGTGCTGGGCTTCATCATGGCAAAGATCGTCGCTTTCCTCTTCAGGTATGCGGAGCGGCAGAAGGCCAACAAGGGTTTTCGCGCGGCGCAGATCGGCGGCGCAGCGGCCATGGCTTTCATGCACGGCGCGCAGGATGGTCAGAAGTTCATTGGCGTGTTCCTCCTCGGCATGGCGCTCTCCAGCGGCCACGCGGAGATGGGTACGGTGGAGATACCCATCTGGCTGATGGCGCTGTGCGCCATCGTCATGGGCTTGGGCACGTCCATCGGCGGTCTGCGCATCATCAAGTCCGTCGGCATGGATATGGTCAAACTCGACGTGCATCAGGGATTTTCCGCGGATCTTGCCGCGGCGGGCTGCCTGCTGCTCTCCTCTGTAACCGGCATCCCGGTTTCCACCACGCACACCAAGACCACGGCCATCATGGGCGTGGGCGCGGCGCGGCGCATCAAGAGCGTCAACTGGAGCGTGGTGCGTGAAATGGTTCTTACATGGGTGCTGACCTTCCCTGGCTGCGGTTTGGTCGGCTACTTGATGGCAAAGCTGTTCATGGCGATCTTTTGATCAAAGGAGTTGGGCATTTTGGGCAACAAGAAGAAAGAGAAAAAGCAGAAGAAGACCAGTTACAGCTATTTCGCATTCTTTTGCGAGATGATCGACTGCGCTTGCCAGGCTTCGACGGCGTTGAACAATATGTTCAGCGACTTCCAGTCCAAAAACCTGCGCCAGGAGGCGGACGTGATCCACGAGATCGAGCATGCCGCCGATCTGAAAAAGCATGACATGATGAGCCAGCTTTTGCGCGAGTTTTTGCCGCCCATCGACCGCGAGGACATCGTCAACATTTCACACGTGCTGGATGAGATCGTCGACCTGATCGAGGAAGTCGTGCTCAGCCTGTACATGAACGACATCCAGAAGTGCCGCCCGGATGTGCAGCCCATGGTGGCGCTGATCGTCAAGCAGTGCGAGGAACTCCAGAAGCTGATGGCGGAATTCGAGAACTACAAGAAATCCGATAAGCTGCTGGAGAGCATCATCGTCATCAATACGCTCGAGGAGGAAGGCGACCGCCTCTACCTCGAGGCCATGCGCAACCTCAAGACCACCAGCACCGATCCCTTCGAACTGATCGCCTGGCGCGACATCTACAGCAGCCTCGAGGACTGCTGCGACGCCTGCGAAAAGGTCGCGGACGCGGTCGAGGAAGTCGTGATGAAGAACACCTGATCGCCTCGCGCGGTCGTTCAACGCCGCCGGCAAAGGTCCAGCGCCTTTCCGGCGGCGTTT
>CAMMGP010000164.1 GCA_946496415.1 uncultured Clostridia bacterium
CGGGCGCGGCCCTCGCCCTCGAGCACCACCAGTTCGCCGGAAAGGCCCGTCTGCGGCGAAAGGCGGCGCAGTTTGCGGGCGCGGCGGGCGTCGCGCACGGTCACGCGCCAGGCGCGCAGTACGATGAGCAGAAAAAGCCCCGCGAAGAAATAGCGCGCCGCCAGCGCCAGGATCTCATACAAGCCGTCGCTCACGCGCGCGCCCTCCCTGCGATAAAATTCCCCATCTATCATAGCATGAGCGTGTTAAATTCCCGTTGAAAATCACCGTGAACGAAAAATGCCGCATTTTTCCCGCCCCTTCGCGCGCGGTTCCATGCTATAATATTATGGGTAGGTGGTTTCATTATGGAAGTAACGACCGCGATGTATCTGACGGTCTGCCCCCTGATCTTTCTCGCCTCGCTGGTGGACGCCATCGGCGGGGGCGGCGGGCTGATCTCGCTGCCGGCTTATTATCTGGCGGGATTGCCGCCGACGCTGGCGGCGGGCACGAACAAACTGTCCGCCTGCTTTGGCACGCTGGTGGCCACCTTCCGCTACGGCAAGGGCCATCGCCTGCTTTTGTGGCCGGCGCTGCTGGCCGTGGCGGGGGCACTGCCGGGTGCGTTTTTCGGCGCGGAGCTTCTCAAAACCATGAACGAAGACACCATCCGCATGATCATGCTCATCGGCGTTCCGATCATGGCGCTGGTGGTGGCCTTCAAGCGCGATACGCCAGTAAAACCGCGCGAAATGACCCGCGCCGTGTACGCAATGTGCTTTGGCGTCGGCCTCGTCTGCGGTTTTTACGACGGCTTTTTCGGCCCCGGCGCCGGCACGCTGATGATCATGCTGTTCACCTGGGTGGCGGGCATGGACATGGTGACGGCCTCGGGCACGGCCAAGCCGGTCAACCTCGCCTCCAACCTCGCCTCGCTGACCTCGTTTTTGTTGAGCGGCGACGTGCTCTTTCGCCTTGCCGCGCCGGCCATCGTCTGCTCCATCGCCGGCGGCTGGGTAGGGTCGAAGCTGGCCATGCGCGTGGGCGCGCGGCTCATTCGCTTCGTGATGCTGGGCGTGCTGGTTCTTCTGGTGGGCAAGCTCGCGTATGAATGGCTCGTCGCCGCGTGAACCGTTTGGCCGTCAGATACGTCTATATTACAAGTATAAACGTGGGAGGGTCTTCATGCAGTTGCATTTCCGGCGCGTACTGTGCGCGCTCATGGCTCTGATGCTGCTCACCTGTGCGCCCGCATCGGCGCTGGGCTTCATCTTCGGCGGAGGGACAAACGCGCCCGCCCCCTCGGCCATCGAAGATGACGGCATGCTGCGCGTCTACCTCAAGTCGCTGGGCGACCCGGCTTCTCTTGGCATGACGCTGGCCGGCTCCTATACCGTGGAGGGCGACCGCGGCTTCCGCTTCGAGCGCGACACCGCCATCGTGCTGGCCGCGGACGGCGAAAGCGTGCTTTTGAGCGTGGGCGGCCTCACCATCGACATGGGCCCATCGCTGACCTTGACGCGGCAGGCCGTGACCGACGGCGGTGAAAACGGCATCTACATCCACGAATCGGAAAAGGACGCGCTCTTCGAGGGCGACCTGAGCGTTTCCGTGCAGGACGGCGGCCTGCGTTGCATCCTCACCATCCACATCGAGGACTATCTCAAGGGCGTGGTGGCCTACGAAATGAGCGATTCCTTCCCGCTGGAGGCGCTCAAGGCGCAGGCCGTGGCCGCGCGCACCTACGCCATGGGGCGCAAGTGGGTCAGCGCCACGCGCGATTACGACGTGGTGGACACCACGCAGGATCAGGTCTACAAGGGTCTGGACGCGGACTATACCAATGTCATCGCCGCGGTGGAGGCCACGCGCGGCGTGGTGGGCACCTACAACGGCGGCTTTGCCATGTGCTACTACACCGCCAGCAACGGCGGGCAGACGGCGCTGGCCACCGACATCTGGGGCGGCGAGGGCGATTACGGCTATCTGGCCATGGTGGATGATCCCTACGATCTGGAAAACCCCTCAAGCCTTGTCAACAGCGTTACCTTCGCAGGCGATCTCTCCGACAACGCTGCGCTGAAGGCGATGCTGGAGGAGGGCCTCGCGGCGCTGAACCTGCCCTATGAGGACGTGGCGCTGGAGAGCGTCGTTTCCATCGAGGCGGTAGATCCGAAGTTCGAGGGCAGCTATATGTACACGAAGCTGCGCTTCACGCTCTCTGTTTCGGCCATGCTGGAGGGCTGGTACGCGCAGGAGGGCGATGCCTACGCGCCTCTGTTCCCCGACGGCTCGGAGTTTTCCGAGGAGATGCGCGCCTCGGCCACGGGGCTGGCGCTGGCGCGGCGGGGCAGTCTGGGGCTGCCCTACGTCTACCGCGAGGGCCGCGCGGTGCTGCCGGAAACGGTGACGGTGGATCTGTCCGTCTACGATCAGATCAAGGATGGGCTTTCGCTGGGGCTGAACGGCGGCGACTACGAACTGGTCAGCGTGACGCAGGAAGAGGACGGCCGCTTCACCATCTCCATGCGCCGCTTCGGCCACGGCGTGGGCATGAGCCAGCGCGGGGCGCAGTGGATGGCCGGCGAATATGGCATGGACTACATCGAAATTCTCAACTTCTACTACCCTGGCATGACGCTGGAAACCATCGACTGGCCCGAGGTGGAGTTGACGCCGCTGGAGGATTTGCCTGAGAGCATCGGTTCGGCCCGCCCGCGGCCCACGCCCACCCCCACGCCCGCGCCGCTGCCACCGCTTGAGGAGGGCGAGTACTACGCCACCGTGGAACTGGAGACGCGCTCTTCCTCGCTGAACGTGCGCGAGCAGCCCTCGACGAGCGCGCGCATCGTCGCCGCGCTGGATTACGGCCAGCGCGTGATCGTCTGCGAGGACGCGGGCGACGGCTGGGTGCGCATTCGCACCGCGGAGCTGGAGGGCTATGTGAAGCTGGAATACCTGAAGGCGGAATAACGCCATGGCGGGGCGGGGCGCGTTCCCCCGCTCCGTTTGAGAACCAAAGAGCGTTTCGGCGGCACGGCCGCATGGAGGACACGTGATCCAGAAGACAACACTGGCAGTTCTGCTGTTTGCGTTGTTTGCGTCGGTTTTCGCGGCCGGCGCATTTTCCGTGTCTGAACCTCCGTCGGACAGCGCCGCTTTGCCTGCCGACGCCCACATGCGCGTGACGCTGTCGGGCGAAGAACAGCGCTTCACCTTCTCGCCCGCCGCCAACAGCGTTTACAGCGTGTACTTTTTCCCCGACGGCGAGGACGCTTTCACAGAAGCGCGCCTCTATCGGAATGGAACGCTCCTGGCCAGCGGCGGCGGTTCACTGCGCCTGTTTGAAGCCAGCCTCAGCGCCGGAGAAAGCTATGAACTGGCGATCAGCGGCGCGGGCAGCGGCCGGCTCGAAGTGATGCGCGCCACGTTGGGGCGCTGCTTTGAAAAGCCCATCGAACTGGAGGAGGGCGCGCTTAACTACGAAAAACTGCTGGTGCGCCCCGGCGACGCCCATTGGTACGCCTTCACCGCCGGCGCGGGCGGCCCGGCCACCATCCACGCCGAGCCCACCGGCGATCAGGCGCAGGACCTGGCGCTCAGCGGCCTGCTGATGGACGCGGCCGGACATGTGCTGCATGAGGCGGGCAGCGGTGCGGGCGGTTTCGTCATCGATTGCGAACTCACGGCCGGGGCGCGCTACTACGTGCGCGTATCGGCGCTCAACGATTCCACCGGGCCCTACCGCCTCGCCGTGGAGCAGGACACCGCGCGCGCCGCACGGCCGGAGGCGGTATCGCTCTCGGCAGAAGAACTCTCCATGAATATCGGCGAGACGCAAACGCTCTCCGCCGTCGTTTCGCCGCAGGACGCCCACCCCACCGTCACCTTCACAAGTTCCGACAGCGACGTGGCCACCGTTTCGCAAACGGGCGAGGTCTACGCCGTGGGCGCGGGCGAGGCCGTGATCACCGCCCGCGCCTGGGGCGGGGCCAGCGCTTCCTGTACGGTGCGCGTGGCGGGCGTGCCCCTTTCGGGCATCGGCTTTTCCCAGAGCGCCCTGACGCTGCGCGTGGGCGAAAGCGTGGGCACGGCGCTGGAATTCTTTCCGCAAAGCG
>CAMMGP010000165.1 GCA_946496415.1 uncultured Clostridia bacterium
CAAGACCGGCTGCGACTCCCTGGCCATCGCCATCGGCACCAGCCACGGCGCTTACAAGTTCACCGCCGCCCAGTGCACCCGCAACGAGAAGGGCATCCTCGTGCCCCCGCCGCTGCGCTTCGACATCCTGGAGGAGGTCTCCAAGCGCCTGCCCGGCTTCCCGATCGTGCTGCATGGCTCTTCTTCCGTGCCGCAGGAATTCGTGAAGATGATCAACGAGAACGGCGGCAAGATGCCCGACGCCGTCGGCATCCCCGAGGAGCAGCTGCGCAAGGCCGCCAGCATGTCCGTGTGCAAGATCAACATCGACTCCGACCTGCGCCTGGCCATGACCGGCACCATCCGCCAGTACTTCAACGAGCATCCGGATCACTTCGACCCGCGCCAGTACCTCAAGCCCGCGCGCGCCAACATCAAGAAGCTGGTTCAGCACAAGCTCGTCGACGTGCTCGGCTGCAACGGCAAGGCCTAAGCCAAAACACTTCGCGCCGCCTCACATCGTGGGGCGGCGTTTTTGCTCAAAGTGGGGGAGGAGGCGAACGCATGAACCCATGGAAAAGCGAACGCTGGCAGAGGAATATCCCCGCGGACGCGCTTGGGCACGGCAACCGCGTTTTCGTCTTTGCCGACCATGGCGTCAATGCCGAGGTCAAGCGTGCCTGTCGGGAATTTGTCGAATGGCTGAAGGGCCAATATGTGTTCCCGCTGCCGCTGCGCGTCTACCTGCGCGACCGGGAAATGCTGCGAACGATGGATGGCGGCCTCGCCTACGGCACGTTTTTCGAGCCGGTGAACTTTGCCGCCTCCTCTTATGTTCGCGTCGCCGTCGGCGACTATGCCGACCTCGCGGCCTCCATCGGGCAGGACAGCGCCTTGGCCACGCTCCTGTGCGCCGTCGCCCACGAACTGACGCACTACTTTCAGTGGTGCAACGGCTCGGCCCTCAAAGATCGCGGGCGGGAATGGCAGGCGGAGCGCTGCGCGCGCGATCTCCTGCGCGCCTACGCCCGCACGCGCGCGCATCCCTGAGCGCGTTCCTCGTTTATTCCTCCACCAGATCCCACGCCGCCAGCGCTTTGCGCAGGGCGGCGCGTTTTTCGCCCTCCAGAGGCGTCAGCGGCAGGCGCAGTTCCTCTTCGATCCTGCCCATCATCGCAAGCGCCGCTTTCACGGGAATGGGGCTGACCTCGGCAAAGAGGGCGTCGGCAACGTCCAGTAGCGCGAACTGCATCTCCCGGCTCAGATCCACGTCGCCGCGCAGATAGCTGGCGGCCATCTCGTGTACGGCCGTGGGCAGTACATTGGCCACCACGGAGATCACTCCGCGCGCGCCCAGGGCCATCATCGTGTAGGCCTGATCGTCGTTGCCGGCATAGAGCGCCGCGCCCGGGCAGAGAGCGGCGAGGCGGTTCATCTGCCGAATATCGCCGGAGGCTTCCTTGACGCCGCGGATCATCGGGTGCTTGAGCAATTCCGCCACCACCTCCGCGGGCAGGTTGAGCCCTGTGCGCGAGGGGACGTTGTAGGCGATGATGGGAATCTCCACGCGGTCGGCGACGCTGTGGTAATGCTCGATCAGCCCTGTGCGGCTGGCCTTGTTGTAATAGGGCGTCACCACCAGCAGGCCGTCCGCGCCCAGCGCCTGCGCCTCTTCCGCGTATGCGATGGCCGTGCGCGTGTCGTTCGCGCCTGCGCCGACGATCAGCGGCACGCGCCCCGCCACGGTGGAAACGGCGCATTCGATCAGCGCCGCGCGCTCCGGGGCGGTGATGGTGCACGGTTCGCCCGTGGTGCCCAGAACGATGATGGCGTCGGTCAGCATGTCGATCTGCCAGTGGATGAGCGCCTCGAAAGCGCGTAGGTCGATCTTGCCCCCGGAAAACGGCGTGACCAGCGCCACGCCGCTGCCGTAAAACAGCGCGTTCCGCATAAAAAGTTCCCCCTTCCTGCACCAATCTATGGTGAGAAAGGGGGAGGGATGCTCGCTTTCAGCCCACGTCCACGCCGGGATAGCGCATTAGCAGGCTCGTCTGACAGAAGCCGGCCGATTCCAGCGTGCGCAAAAGCATGGGGATGCGCGCCCGCGCGTCCGCGATCACCACTTCGAGGCCCGCGTCCTCAAAATACTCTCCGGCCAGCCGCAGAAGATGACGGGCGACGCCCATGTTGCGCCAGCGCCGCGCGGTGTGGAGGTAGCCGATGCGCCCCACGCCGCCGTCTTCGCGCCAGCAGGTCAATTCGCCCGCCAGACCCGTGGGGGCGACGCAGAGGATGCGGCGGAAACCGTCCGCGGCGGTGTATTCGGCCAACCAGTCGTCATCGCGGGCGCTCTGAAAAAGCTGATTGTAGCGCTCGAGGAAAAACTGGCGCTCCTCGGCGTCGGTCAATTCGTCCTCCACCAGCACGCAGCCGGCGGGCATGCGCGTTTCCGGCAGACGCTCAAAATCCAACTCCATGCGCACAAGGCCGTCGTTGTCCTGGAAGCCATACTGCTCCAGCGCCGCCAGCAGCCATTCGTCCTCGGGGGGACAGGCGGCATAGATGCGGGCGGGAAGGCCCTCCTGCGCCGCCATGGAGCGGGCCAGCGCCATCGCCGCGCCCACCGTGCGGCCAAAGGCGGCGAATTCGCCGGCAAATTCCAGACGGTAGTTGTTCGGCCGCGCCGGAAACAGCGCGGGGTTCGGCTCGGGATGGACGACGCAACAGCCCAGCCGTTCGCCGCTCTTTTCGTCGATGGCCTCAAAGCCGTTCTCGGCGGGCTCGTCAAAGAGGAATTCCCGGGGATTGCGAAGGATCATCGTTTGTACCTCGAATCATCATTCCCACTCGATAAACGCCGAGGGCATGCCGGTGACGTCGTACAGCACGCGGTTGACGCCGTGCACTTCGCCCGTAACGCGCTGGCAGACGCGCTCGAGCAGGTCGTAGGGCAGGCGGTAGGCGTTGAAGGAGAGTACATCGTGCGAACTGACGGCGCGCAGAGCCACGGCGTATTCCTCACAGGGCCGCCCGTCGCGCTGGCCGAATGTGCGTATATCGGTGAGCACGGCAAAATACTGCCAGATGCGCCGGTCAAGACCGGCGGCGACCACTTCCTCGCGGAAGATCGCGTCGGCCTTGCGCAACATCTCCAGCTTTTCGAGCGTCACATCGCCAAGGATGCGCACGGCCAGACCCGGCTCCGGGAAAGGCTGACGGCGCGTCAATTCCGCGGGCATGTTCAGCACGTCGCCAAGCTGCCGAACCTCGTCCTTGAACAGGAGGCGCAGGGGCTCCACGCATTTGTCAAAGCCGGCGCAGCGCCGCGGCGCGCCGGAGAGCACGTCCGGATAGATGGTGCCCAACGCCAGGCAGTCGATGCCTTCCAGCGCGTGGGCCTCCTCCTCAAAGACGGCCATGACCTCCTGCTCCACCACCTCGCGCTTGGCGGCGGGAGAGACGACGCCATCCAGGCGCTTGAGGATGCGCTGCTGCGCGTCCACGCAGATCAACTCCATGCCCAGCGCCTCGCGGAATGTGGAAGTGACCAGCGCCGGCTCGCCTTTGCGCATCAGGCCGGTGTCGATAAAGATGCACTTGAGCCTGTCGCCAATGGCGCGATGCAAAAGCGCCGCGCATACGGCGGAATCCACGCCGCCGGAGATGGCGATCAGGGCGTTGCCGTCGCCGATTTCCCTGCGGATGCTCGCCTCGGCGCGCTCCAAAAACGCCTCCATGGACCACCAGGCCTCGCAGCCGCAGATGTTGCCGGCAAAGTTTGCCAGTATCTGCAAGCCGTCGGGATCGTTGGCCTCGGCGTAGAATTGCAGGGCGTAGAGTCTTTTTTCCTCGCAGGCAAAGGCGGGCACGAGGCCGCCCGCGGAAAAGGCGATGGCGCCAAAGCCCTCCGGAAGTTCCAGAGAGTCCACGCGCGAGAAAAAGCGCTCCGACTCGCCCAGACCGTCAAACAGCGGTGACGCGGCGAAGGAGATCTGCGCCGAGCGGTCGGTGAGCTGCGTGCCGAGCAGCTGGCCGCCCAGCGTCAGCGCCATCTGCCGCGCGCCGTAGCCCATGGCCAGCACGGGAAGCCCCAGGGCAAACACGCCCGCGTCCAT
>CAMMGP010000166.1 GCA_946496415.1 uncultured Clostridia bacterium
CTGACCTCGATGGAGTGCTTGAGCACGTTCTGGCCGTAGCTGGTGCGGTAGCGCATGCGGCCCAGCAGCTTGACCAGTTCGGGGTGGATGCTGTGCAGGTTCGTCTCAAACACGGCCTGCTCGCCGGCCTCGCGGATCTGCTGATCCACTTCGCGGCGGGCCTTTTCCACCATTTCCTCGATGCGGGCGGGGTGGATGCGGCCGTCCATGATCAATTTCTCCAGCGCGATGCGGGCGATCTCGCGGCGTACCGGATCGAAGGCGGAGATGATCACGGCCTCGGGCGTGTCGTCGATGATGAGGTCGACGCCGGTCGCCGTTTCAAGGGTGCGGATGTTGCGGCCCTCGCGGCCGATGATGCGGCCCTTCATGTCGTCGTTGGGCAGCGCCACCACGGATACGGTGGTTTCGGCCACGTGGTCGGCGGCGCATTTCTGAATGGCCAGGGAGATGATGTTGCGGGCCTTCTTGTCGGCCTCTTCCTTGGCCCGGGATTCGATCTCGCGCACCATGACGGCTGCGTCATGGTAGGCGTCCTTCTGGATGCGGCTGATGAGGATGTTCTTGGCGTCCTCCATGGTCATGTTGGCAATGCGTTCGAGTTCCTGCTGCTGCTGCTCATGCAGCTGCTGCGCTTCCTGCTCTATGCGCTCAGCGTCCTTGTACTTGGCGTTGAGCTGTTCTTCGCGCGCTTCGAGGTGATCGGCCTTCTTGTCCAGCTGTTCCTCGCGCTGCGTCATGCGGCGCTCCATGCGCCCCACTTCGCTGCGCCGGTCGCGGACTTCCTTGTCCAGGTCGCTCTTTAAGCGAATAATCTCCTCTTTCGCCTCCAGAACGGCCTCCTTTTTCTTCTCCTCGGCCTTGCGCGTCGCTTCCTCGAGCATGTTGCGGGCAAATTCTTCCGTCTGCCCGATCTTCTTTTCCATCGCATTCTTGCGGTAGAAGTAGCCTACCGCCAAGCCAACCGCCAGCGCAACCACCGCGACGATTGCATAAAACAAGCGCCAGTCCCTCCTTTTCCAAAATTTGATCTCACTGTCAAATCGGCAAGGCCTGAGCGCTTGAAAAGCGTTTATATATCTGTCGACAGTTTCCGTCCCCGGATACCACGATGAAAAGCCGCGTTCGCGGCGGAGGATCTATCGTCAGCAAGCGGCCAATGCCGTGAGCTTACGTATGTGCATACGCAGTCTTCCTATCTATTTTATTCGCTTGGAAGCTTGCTGTCAAGCGTGGAACGCAAAAACCTGTCCACACAAATATGACGAAAAGTTTATTTTTGTGCGTACTGGCGGGCGCGGCGCTCGGCCTCAAAGACGAAATAGCCGTCGATCTGTTGCACGCGCGCGCCGCCGAAAACGCTTTTGAGTTTGTTGAGATACCACGTGCGCCGCTTGGTGACCATGAACAGCTTCCCGCCGATTTCCAGGCGGTTGAAGCTTTTGAGGATGAGGCGCTTGGCCACGGAAAAATCCGTCTGATAGGGGGGATTCAGGAGAATGCGGTCAAAGGCGCGGTCGGGCACGGCCTCCAGCGCGTCGCCCGTATAGACGCGCACGCCCTCCACGCCGTTTTTGCGCGCGTTTCTGCGCGCCAGCGCCGCGGCGCGGGGGTCGATGTCGGTCATCACCACGTTTTCCGCCCCGCAGACAAGCGCCGCGTACACGCCCGCCAGCCCCCAGCCGCAGCCCAGATCCAGCACGCGCTGCCCCGGCGCAAGATCCGCGCAGGCGAGCATGGCCAGCGTGCCGCGATCGGCATGCGCGGGGGAAAAGAGCCCCGCCGCGGTTTCAAATTCCATCGTCGAGCCGCCCAGAGACACCGTCAATGCCATGCGCTTCGCCTCCTGCTTCCATTATAAACGAGGCGGACGGCAAAAGGCAAGCCGGGGCGCGGAAACTTTATATAATTGGCCTTGACAGGCCGACACATTTCGTCTATACTGTAAAGGCTGTATATTGGGAATGTCCGCTTTTTCCGCGCAGCTTTTCCCGCGCAAAAGCGTATGACATATTAATTTCGATCAAAGGAGTTGTTCCCCATGAAGCGTACTTTCCAGCCCAAAACGCGTCAGAGAGCCAAGGTGCACGGCTTCCGCGCCCGCATGAAGACCAAGGCCGGCCGCCGCGTGCTCAAGGCCCGCCGTCTGCGCGGCCGCAAGACGCTCAGCGCCTGAGCGCCGTGACCGCGCAGGAAAGGCCCGCCCCATCGCAGAGCCTGCGCTTTCCACGCAGGTTTCGCCTGGGGCGCAGCCGCAATTACCGGTATGTCTACCGCAAGGGCAAGAGTTTTGCCTCGCGCAGCCTCGTGCTCGTCTACCTGCGCGGAAAAGACCTGAAGATCGGCTTTTCCGTCTCCTCCAAGGTCGGAAACGCCGTCACGCGCAACCGCGTGCGCCGCTGTTTGCGGGAAGACGCGCGCATGTTGCGCCCGCGCCTGAAAAAAGGCAAGTATATCTTTGTGGCCCGCGTGGCCGCCGCCCGCTGCGCCCATGAGGCGTTGGCGCGCGAGATGTACGCCCTGCTTTTGCGCGCGCAGCTGCTCAAAGAAGAAGGCGAAGCATGAAAACGCTGCCGAAGCGGGCGCTTCTGGCGCTCATCCGCTTCTATCGCCGACAGATCTCGCCGGCGACGCCGCCCTCGTGCCGCTTTATTCCCACGTGCTCCGAGTACGCGCTCGAGGCCGTGCAGAAATACGGCGCGCTCAAGGGCGGGTATCTCGCCGTGCGCCGCATCCTCAAGTGCCATCCCTTTCACAAGGGCGGCTATGACCCCGTGCCGTAAGCTGACGGCCGTCGCGTAGGGCCTTTCGCCCTTGCGCGGGCGTCGTCTTTTTGCATGCGGGGCGTGGACGCGGCTCCCACCCATCCGATCGCCAGGAGGTCTTTTGCTCAAATGGGAGGCATCAACGGATTTTTCATCTCCATCCTGCAGGGCATCCACTCGTTCGTAGGCAACTACGGCTGGTCGGTCGTCCTCTTCACGCTCCTGATCCGCTTTGTGCTTTTGCCGCTGGACATCAAGCAGCGCAAGAGCATGCGCGCCATGCAGCGCATACAGCCCATGCAGATGGAACTGCAGCGCAAGTATGGGCGCGATCAGGAGAAGTACAACAAAAAGCTGCAGGAACTCTATCGCAAGGAAAACGTCAAGCCCTTGGCCGGCTGTTTGCCGATGCTGATCTCCCTCCCGCTTTTGTTCATCATGTTCTCCGCCATGCGCAACCTCGCCAGCGAGCAGAGCGCGCGGATGCTGCTCAACCTCGTGCAGAGCATGCCCGCGCTTGGCGATGGCACCAGCCTGCAGGCGGCGCTTTCTGCCATTCAGATCGACTTAAGCGGCCTTTCCATCACCCCGGAGCAGCTTGACGCCATCCTGCAGGGCCTGACGCTCTCCGCCGAGCAGGTGCAGGCGGTGACAGACCTTGCCACCGTGGCGCTCTCGCCCTCGCAGATCACCACGCTCACGGGTCTGCTCACCAGCGAGCAGGCGGTGCTCATCAACGAGCAGATGGAACTGTTCCTCAGCGGCATCACGCTCACCGCCCAGCAGGCGCAAACCGTCGCTTCCGGCATCGAGTTGGAAAGCTGGCTGTGGATCAAGAACGTCTTTAACCCCGATTCGTTCATGAACAGCATACTGCCCGCGGCCCGCGCCGTTACGCAGGACAATGCGTCTATCCTCACCAGTTTGCAGCTGACGCCCATCAGCGGTTCCGAGGTGCTCACTGAGGAAAATCTGCAGATCATCGCCAGCTTCCTCAAGACGCCGGCCTATGCCAGCATCGCCCAGGCGATGGGCGCGGACAACTTTATCCGCATCCCGCTCAACCTGGTGTTCTTCTCGCCGACGCTGACGCTGCCCACGTCCTTTGAGGCGCTTTTCAGCAGCGCCAACGGCCTGTTCATCCTGCCGCTGTTCGCCGCGCTCAGCCAGGTGTTTATGACCAAGGTGCTCACGCCCAAGCAGAAGAACGAGAACGCGGACGCCGCGGCCGCCGCGCAGCAGAACCCGATGAACGGCGCCTTTATGAAGTGGTTCATGCCGCTTCTGTCCCTGTGGTGGTGCGCCGGCTACAACGCCG
>CAMMGP010000167.1 GCA_946496415.1 uncultured Clostridia bacterium
AAGGTCGGCATCCTGGGCAGCTCGGGGGGGGGCGGCCTGGCGCTGAACGCCGCCGCACTCGACACGCGCGACAAGGCCACGGCCGCCATCACCATGTACGACATGGCCCGCATCGCCGCCAGGGGCTATTTCGATGCGGCGGACAGCGAACCGGCCCGCCACGAGGCGCGCAGGGCCTTCAACGCCCAGCGCACGCTGGACTACCAGAACGGCGCCTACGCCCTCGCCGGCGGCGTGGTCGATCCCATCCCGGAGGACGCGCCCTTCTACGTCAAGGATTATCATGCCTACTACAAGACGGAACGAGGCTATCATCCCCGCTCGCTCAACTCCAACGGCGGTTGGAACGTCGTGGGCACGATGTCCTTCCTCAACCAGCCCATCCTCTGCTACGCGAACGAGATCCGCTCCGCCGTGCTCATCATCCACGGCGAAAAGGCGCACTCCTGCTACATGAGCCGCGACGCCTACGCGCGGATGATGGACGGCAACCCCTGCCCGGAAAACAAGGAGTTGCTCATCATCCCCGGCGCAGTGCACACCGACCTGTACGACCGCGTGGACGTCATCCCCTTTGACAGGCTTGAGGCGTTTTTCCGCAAGTATCTGTAAAGTATGCGTCGCAGAAAGGAGTCCCGCATGAAACGTTCTGCCTTTGGCCTGCTGCTCGCGGCGCTCATCTGCGCGTTGCCCGTCGCCGCGGCGGAGACGGCCACCACTCCCGTCTTTGATCTTGAGAGCGGCACGGTGCTTTTGAACAGCGGCTATACCATGCCCATCATGGGTCTTGGCACCTACAGCCTTTCCGACGAGGAATGCTATGCCTCCGTGACCGCCCTGCTCGAAGCCGGCGGCCGCCTCATCGATACCGCCTACATGTACCACAACGAGGCCGCCGTGGGCCGCGCCGTGCGCGATTCCGGCGTGCCGCGCGAAGAGGTGTTCGTCATCACCAAGCTCTATCCCACGCAGTTTGCCGACGCGGACGCGGCCATCGACGCGGCGCTCGAAAAACTCGACATCGGCTACATTGACCTGATGCTCTTGCACCACCCCGGCGCGGGCGACGTGGAGGCCTACAAGGCCATGGAGCGCGCCGTCGTGGCAGGCAAGATACGCTCCATCGGCCTTTCCAACTGGTACGTGGAGGAATTGGAGGCATTTCTGCCCCAGGTGGACACCGTTCCGGCGCTGGTGCAGAACGAGATCCACCCTTACTATCAGGAGCAGGACGTCGTGCCCTACATCCAGAGCCATGGCATCGTTATGCAGGGCTGGTATCCCTTCGGCGGGCGCGGCCACACGGCGGAGTTGTTGGGGGATGAAGTTATCGTCGATATCGCCGAGGCGCACGGCGTCACCGCCGCGCAGGTCATCCTGCGCTGGAACTTGCAGCGCGGCGTGGTGGTCATTCCCGGCTCCAGCGACCCCGACCACATCCGCGAGAACCTCGATATCCTCGACTTTTCCCTGACAGAGGAGGACATGGCCCGCATCGCTGCACTGGACAGGAATGAAAAGCATGACTGGTATTGAAACGCGGCAGGAGCGCCGCGCCTCGTCGCAGGCGCAAAAAACCCGCGCTTGACAAATTCTTTTCCGCGCTGTATAATAGTATGGACTGAAACGGGCACTGTGGCAAGGCCGCAGTGTCGTTTCGGCTATTTTTTGTAACTATAAAAACCAGGAGGGTTTTCACATGTCCAACGAAGTCGAGCAGCGCGTGCTGACGATGACCGACAAGCGCAATCTGGAAAAGGAGCTGGAGGAGCTTCGCCAGGCCAAGCTGGACGTCGCCGAGGAGATCAAGGTCGCCCGCGGCCACGGAGATCTCAGCGAGAACGCCGAGTATGACGAGGCCAAGAACAACGAGGCCCGCATCTACGGCCGCCTCGCCGAAGTGGAGAACACGCTCAAGACCGCCGTGTTCGTCGACGACAGCAAAATGTCCACCGATACCGTAGCCATCGGCCACGCCGTCAAGGTCTACGATATGGAGTTTGACGAGGAAGACACCTATACGCTGGTGGGCTTTACCGAGGCCGACCCGGCCAAGCTCTTCATCTCCGGCGAATCGCCCATCGGCAAGGCGCTGATCGGCGCGCATGTGGGCGACGTGGTCGAGGCGCAGACCCCCGGCGGCGCGCTGAAACTGAAGGTGCTGGAGATCACCCGCCGCTGACCGAAGAAGAAACTAGGAGGAATACCCCCATGCCCGAGGAACTCCGACAGGAAGTATCCGAACAGAACCGCATCCGCCTGGAAAAGCTGCGCGCTTTGCAGGCCGAGGGCCGCGACCCCTACCGCCTCACCCGCTACAATCAGACCCATCGCTCCAGGGAAATTCTGGAGAACTTCGAGGCGCTGGATGGCCAGACCGTCTCCATCGCCGGCCGCATGATGTCGCGCCGCGTGATGGGCAAGGCCAGCTTTGCCCACGTGCTCGACCGCGACGGCCAGATCCAGATCTACGTCCGCCGCGACGATGTCGGCGAGGAAGCCTACAAGCAGTTCAAGGACTTCGACCTCGGCGACGTCATCGGCGTTGAAGGCGTCGTTTTCCGCACGAAGATGGGCGAGGTCAGCGTCCACGCGCAGAAGGTCACGCTGCTCACCAAGTGCCTGCATCCCCTGCCGGAGAAGTTCCACGGCCTCAAGGACATGGACACACGCTACCGCCAGCGCTACCTCGACCTGATCGTCAACCCCGAGGTGCGCGATACCTTCGTCAAGCGCTCGCAGATCATCAAGGCCATCCGCGAGTTCATGGACGATCACGGCTACCTCGAGGTCGATACCCCCGTGCTCGGTACGCTGGAAATCGGCGCGGCGGCCCGGCCCTTCGTCACCCACCACAACGCGCTGGATATTGATATGTATTTGCGCATCGAGACGGAACTGCACCTAAAGCGCCTCGTCGTCGGCGGCCTCGAGCGCGTCTACGAGGTGGGCCGCATCTTCCGCAACGAGGGCATGGACACGCGCCACAACCCCGAGTTCACCTCCGTGGAGATGTATCAGGCCTACACCGACTACCACGGCATGATGGACTTCATCGAGGAGCTCTACAAGTACGTGGCCAACAAGGTCTGCGGCACCACGGACGTGCCCTATCAGGGCGAGATCATCCACCTGGGCGGCGAGTGGGCGCGCATGACCATGAAGGAAGCGGTGAAGAAGTTCACGGGCGTGGATTATGCCGACTGGGCGGACGACGCGGCTGCCCGCGCCGCCTGCAAGGCCGCCGGCCTCGAGCCGGAGGCGGGCTTTACCAAGGGCGAGTGCCTCAGCCTGCTCTTTGAGGAATGCGTCGAAGACAAACTCATACAGCCCACCTTCATCTACGATTACCCCATCGAGGTCTCTCCGCTGGCCAAGCGCAAGAGCGACGACCCGTTGTTTACCGAGCGCTTTGAGTACTTCATCACCGCCAGCGAGTTCGGCAACGCCTTCTCGGAGTTGAACGACCCCATCGACCAGCGCGAGCGCTTTGAAAAGCAGGTCGCCGCCAAGCGCGCGCAGGGCGCCAACGCCTCTGTGGACGAGGACTTCGTCCTCTCGCTGGAATACGGCCTGCCCCCCACGGGCGGCCTCGGCTTCGGCCTCGACCGCTTCGTGATGCTGCTCACCGATTCGCCCTCCATCCGCGATGTGCTGCTCTTCCCGACGATGAAGCCGCTGGAAAAGCAGGACGCGCCCAAGACCGAGGCCGCGAAGGCGGAAGCGCTCGCCGTCCAGCCCAAGGTGGAGACGATCGACCTGTCCAAGGTGGAGATCGAGCCGCTGTTCAAGGACTATGTGGACTTTGAGACGTTCTCCAAGTCCGACTTCCGCGCCGTGAAGGTGAAGGAATGCACGGCGGTGCCCAAGTCCAAAAAGCTGCTCAAGTTCGTCCTCGACGACGGCACGGGCACGGATCGCATCATCCTCAGCGGCATCCACGAGTACTACGAGCCGGAAACGCTGGTGGGCAAGACGCTCATCGCCATCACCAATCTGCCGCCGCGCCCGATGATGGGCATCGACTCCTGCGGCATGATCATCAGCGCCATCCACCACGAGGAAGG
>CAMMGP010000168.1 GCA_946496415.1 uncultured Clostridia bacterium
TTGAAGCGTTCCTTGAGGGTAAACACCTTTTCCTTTAGTACCAGTTTCATGCGTTTTTCTCCTTGCGCGTTGCTTTTTCCCGAGCCATCATACCACAAAAGCGCCCGCGGCGCAAGGGAAGCGGCGCAGGCGTTCATTGGCAGTGCGTTATATCCATGCTATGTTTGTGCGGATACCTCTGTTTCGGATGATCCTCGCGCCTGTTGTCTCTCTGCGCAACAGGAACGATAAATGGTCACCGAGCCGCCATCCAGCGCTGACTGTATGGCGGCTCCCACGCTTTCGAGGGGAGAAGCCGTGCAAAAGGCGTCATCCCTTCCTGCCCTTTCGCCTCCACGCCGGTTTGGCAGCGTCACCCATCGCCGTCCTCCTCCTGCAGGCGCTCCACCAGATGGCGGATGCGCTCGCGGGCCTGACTTTCCACAAAGAGTTTTTCCGCCTGCGTCTGCTGCCGGTCGCCCATCAGAGAGACGAACTGGCTCACCTTGAGGCCGAGCGCGTCCTGCATCTCGCGGTCGCTGCCCCTGGGCGAGACGAGGTAATAGCACAGAAGCGAATCCTCTTGCCCGATGCGGTGGGCGCGGTCCTCGGCCTGCGAGTGCACCGCCGGCGACCAGTCCAGTTCGCCGAACACCACGCAGGTGGCGCGCTGCAGGTTCAGGCCGCTGGCCGAGCGCAGCGAGAGGCAGAGCAGGTCGGTCTTTCCCTGCATGAAATCGTCGGCGGCCTTTTCCTTTTGCTTGTCCGTCTCCCGGCCGGTGATGAAGCCGGGGCGCAGGCCCTTCAGTTCCTTTTTGTAGATGTCCATCACCGCGTGGTGATGGCCCATGAGCAGCACCTTCTCCCCCGCCTCCACCAGCGCGCGCACGAACGCGGCCACAAAGGGCGCCTTGGCGATGCCCGTGGCCTGCCGCTGGCGCTGGCAAATGGCGTCCTCGATCAGCGCCCGGCGCGAGGGATCGTCCGTGGCGCGCAAAAGACGCAGCTGTTCGGCCACGGGGGCCATCAATTCGCGGTAGACCTTGTCGTCCCAGTCGATCTCCTGCACGAGGCGGCGCTTGGGGGCCAGTTCCTTCAAGACATCGCGCTTGACGCGGCGCAGCATCAGCCCCTCGCGGCGCAGATGTTCGCCCAGCAGCTCCGGCTTGGCCACCACGGCGGAATTGTAGCCGTAGCACCACTCGCGGGAAAAACTCTCCCAGTCGCCGAGGAAGTGGAAGTCGAGTATGTTGACCACGTTCCAGATCTCGCCGCCCTGATTGTAGATGGGCGTGCCGGACAAGCCGATGACGTTTTCGCAGGCTTGCGAGAGCAGACTGGCGGCGGAGTACTTGCCCGTGCCGTTGCGGCGCAATTCCTGCATTTCATCGAAAATGGCGGTGCGGAAGCCCTGCTCGGGCAAAACCTCCTTCCAGCCGCGCAAAAGCAGGTAGTGGATGATGTAAACGTCCGCCTCGGGCAGCTTGTAGGGCGTGAGGCCGCGGATGACGTGCACGCGCAGTCGCCCGTCCGGAGACAAAAAGCGCTGAAGTTCCCGCTGCCAGTTGCGGATCAGGTGCGGTGGCACCACGAGGATGGCCGGATAAGCCGAGGTGGTGGCAAGAAACGCCAGCGCCTGCACGGTCTTGCCCAGGCCCATCTCGTCGGCGAGCAGGCAGCGGCGGGCGGCGAGCAGAAAGGCCAGCCCCTGCTTCTGGAAATCCAGCAGTTCGCCGGCAAACGAACCCGGCGGCGGCGTGGCCGTCTGCGGGCTTGCAAGCATGGCTTCTCGGCGCACGGCATATTCGCGCGCCTCGTCAAGCGCCTCTTCCCAGCGCTGGCGGTCGCGCTCGGCGATCTCCAGAGGGTAGCGCAGCATCAGCCAGTTGAGGTCGCCGATCACCCGCCTGTGGGCGGTAAAGCGCGCCACGCCGCGCCCCCGGCCGTCGCAGCCGGGAAAGAGGCGCTTGGCAAGTTCGGTGACGCAGGGCTCGGCCTTGATCGTCCACGCGCGGCTCTTGCGGTTGTAGGAGAGCGTTCCATAGATGTGCCCGTCCACGGGCGCGTCGCGCAGGTAAAACGGATAACTCACGGCAGCGCCACCCCCCAGAGGCGGTTTAGCGAAACAGAGGTCACGCGCTTGCCCAAAACGCGCGCGGGCAGGGGCGTGTCCTTTTGCGTGACAACGATGATCTCGGCAAGTTCGTCGCACGCCAGATAGCGCTCCACCTGCCGAAGCAGGTCGCGCGCGTTGGGGCGGCCTTTCTTGATCTCCACGCCCACGCCGCCGACAAAAAAGTCTATGCGCCGGCGCGGGGCGAGGCGGTATTCGTGCGCGCAGGGCAGACCCGCGGCCCGCAGCGCCTCCGCCACCAGATGGTGCAGGTCGTATTCCCCCGGCATGGCGGGTGCGCGCAGCGTGGCGATGGCCCGCAAAACTTCTTCCGTATTCATAGCCGCATTATACCACGAATGCGCGCCGGTGTTCAAGCATAGCCTGTAGGGCAAGAAAGGGAGGGATGCGCAATGAAGGGCGCGCGGATAAAGGCGCTGTGGTCGATTCTGCGGGGCGTGCTGGCCGCGGCGGCTGCGACGCTTCTGGGGATGCTGCTTTTAGCGGCGGCGGTGATCTATCTGGAGGTGTCCGACGGGGCGCTGACGGCGCTCAACCAGGCGCTGAAGCTGCTCTGCGTGGCGCTGGGGGCGCGCTTTGCCGTGGGCGTAGGCGGCGAGCGCGGCTTTTTCACCGGCGCGGCGGTGGGGCTTTTGTACATGATCGCCGGCTACGCGCTCTACTGCCTGCTGGGCGGGGCGCTGTTCTCGGTTTCGGCGATGCTTCTGGAGATGCTCGTGGGCGGCATGGCCGGCGCGGTCGTCGGCGCGCTGTGCGCCAACTTGCGGCCCCGCGCGCGGCGGCGCGGCAACGCGGCGAAAGTATGACGAGAATCGTACATTCCCGAAATATTTTTGCAAGGATTTTTTCCTGAAAACTGGGAACTTCTCTCCGCGCTCTCGCGTCCAAGGAGATGAAAACAACGCAAGCGGCCCGCTGGCCGCGGGAAAACGGGAGGGTACGGATATGAAGCGTATACTTTGTCTCACTCTGATGCTGGCGCTGGTACTTTCGGCGGTACTCGCGCCCACGGCGGCTCTGGCCGCCAGCAGCTACACCGTGCGCACCACCGCTTCGGTGAACCTGCGCAAGGGGCCGGGCCTTGGCTACGGCAAGATCACCAGCCTCACAAGCGGCAAGACGCTTTCCTATGCCGGCGTGAGCCAGTTCGACAGCCGCGGCATGGGCTGGCACAAGGTCTACTACAACGGCTCCGCGGCCTGGATCTCCTGGGCGTATTCGAATCTGCTTGCCAACGGCAGCGCCATTTCCGAGGATCGCGCCGTGCGCGCCAGCGCCGCCCTGAACGTGCGCAGCGGCGCGGGCACGAACTACAGCAAGATCACCACCGTCTCCAATGGCGCCAACATGGTCTATCTGGGCGAAACGGCCACCGTGGGCGGCACGGTCTGGTACAAGGTGACCACCTCGGCGGGCATCGGCTGGGTTTCCGGCGCCTATTCGCGCCTGGTCGCCACGCCGGACGTCAAGCCGGTGAGCAGTTCGGGCAGTTCGTCCGGCTCCTCTTCCAGCTACACCAAGGTCTACGTCTCCGGCGGCTCGGTGTGGCTGCGCACCGGCCCGGGCCTGGGCTACAAGAGCGTGACCACTGTGCACGAGGGCCAGAACCTCAACTACCGCGGTTCCAGTTCTGTGGACGATCGCGGCGTGCGCTGGTACAACGTCACCTACAACGGGCAGAGCGTGTGGATCTCCTCGCGCTACGCCAAACTGTCCTGACGGTAAATTTCACGAATATCCCTTGCGTGCGCGGGCCGCGTCGTGTATAATAGACACGATAGCGGCCCGCGCCGCGAATTGATGAACGAGGTGAAAACGCAATGAAGCACATTCAGACCATCCAGAAGCCCTGCCTGAGCCAGAGCGCCCAGACCGGCGGCTGCGGCGAGTGCCAGGCTTCCTGCCAGAGCGCCTGCAAGACGAGCTGCACGGTGGCGAA
>CAMMGP010000169.1 GCA_946496415.1 uncultured Clostridia bacterium
GATGAGCACGCCCTCGCGCTCCACGGCCTCCACGGCCTCGCGCTGCTCGGCGCAGAGGCGCATCGCTTCCTCCTCCTCGACCTCGGCGACGGCGCGTTCGGCCAGCCCCGCCTCTCCGCCGCCCTCGAAAGAGCGCAGGAGGCGCGTGAGGCGAAAGGCGGCGTCCGTCTCCGCTTCATGGTACCAGGGCAGGTAGACCGCCGTCTCGCCGTCTATGTCCTCGGCCTCGAGGCCGCCGGAGAGTATGAGGGCGCGCAGGGCGTTGTCGATGAGGTCCTCGTCGGCGCCGAGCATCTGCCGGGCGCGTTCGACGAGTATGGTGAGGGGCAGATACATGTGGCCGGAGGCGTTGGCCGCCTCGTTGAGGGCGTAGCGCAATCCGCTTTGCAAGCGAAATTCGCTGGAGAGGGAAAAGCCCATCGCCAGCGCCATGCGGTCGGCGGTCTTGAAGCCCACGCCCTCCACCTCATCGGCGAGGCGATAGGGATTCTCGCGGGCCACGGATTCCGTGCGCTCGCCATAGGCGCGGTAGACGCGCGCCGCCATCGCCGGCGTGAGGCCGTATTTTTGCAAAAACATCATCGCGCCGCGCATCTGATTGTGCTCGAGAAAGCTCGCGGCGATCATGGCGGCGCGCTTTTCCCCAATGCCGGGCACCTCCGTGAGGCGCTGCGGCTCCGATTCCAGCACATCCAGCGTGCGCGGCCCGAAGCTTTCGACGATCAGCCGGGCCGTTGCCGGGCCGACGCCGCGAATCATGCCGGAGGCGAGGTACTTTTCGATGCCGTCGAGGCTTTCGGGGCGGATGGACTCCACCCAGGAAACGCGAATCTGGCGGCCGTATTCGCGGTGCTCCACCAGTTCGCCCTCGAAGGCGGCGCGCTCGCCGGCCAGCAGCATGGGCATCGCCCCCACCGCGGCCAGGCGCTCGCCGCCCTCAAGCTTGACCTGCGCCACGGTAAAGCCGTTTTCGTCATTCCTGTATGATATTTTTTCCACGACGCCTTCAAATCTGGCCATGGGCGTCCTCCCGAAGCGTCATTGTTCCCGCTCCAGCCGCAAAAGCCACTTTTTCGCCGCCAGACCCCCGGCGTAGCCGACCAGAGCGCCATCCCGCCCAATGACGCGATGGCAGGGCACGAACAGCGGCAGGGGGTTGCGGTTGTTGGCGCGGCCCACGGCGCGGCAGGCCTTTTCGTTGCCGAGGGCGCGGGCGATGTCGATATAGGCGCGCGTTTCGCCGTAGGGGATCTTGCGCACTTCCTCCCAGACGCGCAGTTGAAAGGGCGTGCCCTGCGGGGCGAGGGGCACGTCGAAGGCAAAGCGCTTGCGGGCGAAGTATTCCTTCAGTTCCCGCTCGGCAACGTCCAGCACCGGACTTTCATGGGAAATGGGAAAGCCGCCGAAGCGCGCCTCCACCAGCGCCTCGCCGTTGGCGACGAGCGTTATCGGGCCGATGGGCGTTTCCACATAGCGGCAGGCGCGTTTATCCGGCGTTTTTTCCATAGATGAGGCACAGTCCTTTCAGGGTGAGAAGTCCGTCCAAGACGTCTATGACGTTGGAATCCCCGGCCACGAGCAGGGCGAGGCCGCCGGTGGCGATGACCTTGGCGTTCGGCTCGCCGATCTCGCGTTTCATGCGCTCGACGAGGTAGCTGACCTGGCCGATGTAGCCGTAGACGATGCCGGACTGCATGTTGGCCACGGTGTTTTTGCCGATGACCGACTCCGGGCGCTGCAATTCAAAGCGCGGCAGCTTGGCCGTGCGGTCGGTGAGGGCGTCGGCGGCCAGCTTGATGCCGGGGCAGATGGCGCCGCCGAGAAATTCCCCGCGCTTGGAGATGACGCCAAAGGAGGTGGCGGTGCCAAAGTCGATGGTGATGCAGGGGCCGCCGTAGAGTTCGTAGGCGGCCACGGCGTTGGCGATGCGGTCGCTGCCCAGTTCGCGCGGGTTCTCGTACTTGATGTTGATGCCCGTTTTGATGCCGGGCTGCACGCTCATGGGCTCAATGCCGAAGTAGTTGCGGCACATGTGCTCGATGGTGAAGTTGATGGTGGGCACCACCGAGGAAAAGACGATGCCGGTGACGTCCTTGGGGCTGTAACCGGCGTGGCGCAGCATGCTCAAAAGCGTGACGCCGTATTCGTCCGAGGACTTGTTGCGGTCGCAGGAGATGCGGAAGTACGTCTTCTGCTCAAGGCCTTCAAAGAGGGCGGCCTTGATGTTGGAATTGCCGATGTCGAGGGCGAGGATCATGGTGTTTCCCTACTTCCTTTTTTGTATCTTTTCCAGTGCGAGGACTACGGGCGTTGTGACGAGGGCCGCGACCACGGCCTCTGCGCCGCCGCCAAACGCGCCCGTGCCGGCGATGAGACCGAGCACCGCCGCCGCGTCCAGCGACGTCAGAATATAGAACAGCAGCATGAGCCCGAGGTAAAAGACCGTGTTGGACAGCGTGCCCACCACCGCCGAGGCCGCCAGCGCCACGCTGCGGCGCGCGCCGCGGCGCTCAAGTAGATGGCAAAGGCCGCAGGTGGCGAGCGGCACGAGCAGGCGCGGCAGCATGCTCATCACCACCACCAGCAGCGGGCTTTCCGCCATCAGGCTGGAAACCAGCGCCGAGGCGGGCAGCGGGATGCCAAAGGCGCGCAGCGTGCTGACGAGGCCGAACGCGCAGCCGAGAATCAGGCCGCCCTTCAGCCCCAGCACGAGCGCGCCGATGATGACGGGGATATGCAATATGGTGACGTTGATAAAACCCAGGGGGATGAGGCCCAGAGGCGTCAGGCCAAGGAGGACGACAAGGGAGATGAACAGCGCGGTGAGCGTAAGTTGACGGGTGGCTTTCGATGCGGCCATGGATAATCCCTCCGTTCGAGTTCGCATTGGATACCCTACGAAATCTGTGGCGACTGGAAACCTGCGTTCGGCTCCCTGCGGATGCCGACGCGCACATTATAACACAACATTGCATGCTTTTGCCTGCTATTGTGTAAAAATCGTTGTAAGAGCGATAAAGAAATGGTATAATACGGGAAGAAAACACAGGAGGTGTATATTTCCATGATCACCCGCAAATCCGAGCGCGTCACCGAGACGCGCGAACATATGCGCGGCGGCGCCGGCGCGGCGCTGCTCACACCCGCCAGCAAGGAACTGCCCGCCAACGCCCGTCTGTTTTCCGAGATCCGCCTCGCGCCCGGCGCGTCCATCGGCCATCACGTACACGAGAATGAGACGGAGATGTTCCTCTTCCTCGAGGGCGAAGGCCGCGTGATGGACGACGATGTGGAGGTGTTCGTCCATCCAGGCGACTCCATGGCCACCTTCTCCGGCCACGGCCATTCGGTGGAGAACGTCGGCGACACCGACCTTGTGCTGGTCGCCGTCATCATCAAGGACTAGGCGTTCCAAAACCAGTCGCCGCCCGCGGACAAATCGTCCTCGGGCGGCGTTGTTTTGCGGCAGGGACAGTCGCGGCCTTCCGCGCTTACTCGCTCTCCGCGCCCAGTTCGGCGCGGCGGCGGCGGATGGTGTTGAGCGACTGGGAAAGTTCGCCCTCCACGGCGGAAAGCACCTTATAGGCATCCTGACTGGCCTTGATGCGCAGTTCGTTGGCCTCGACGCGGGCGTCGTTCTTGATGATGCGCGCTTCTTCGCGGGCGCGGCGAACGATCTCGCTTTCGTCGAGCATGTGGTCGGCGCGCTCCTGCGCGTCGGCGATGATGTCGTGCGCGCGGTTCTCGGCGTCGGCGAGGCGCTGGGAGACTTCCTCCTTGGCCTTTTCCAGGGCGGCGTTGGCGCGCATCTCGGCGCTGGTGACGCGGTTCATGGCCGTAGTCTCGGCGTTGTTCATAATGCGCGAACGCTCGTTGTACATCTTCATGCCGTACTGCACCGCGTCGGGGAGGTTTTTCTCCATATCGTCGATGATGCGCAGGCACTTATCGGCATCAATGATCTTTTTATTCGTCAGCGGCACGTTGGCGCCGGCGTTGATGGCCATGCGAATGAGTTTGAGCAGCTC
>CAMMGP010000170.1 GCA_946496415.1 uncultured Clostridia bacterium
CGGTAGGGAGTTTTTTTACGCTTCCGACCCGAAAGTCCATGCGCCATCGTTTATTTGGTATTGCAAAGGCTTTTCATAGAAGCACCGGGGCAGCACCCGTTTGGGATGCTGCCCCGATATTGTTTTGTGCGTTGCCTCGTTTTCAGTCAGTCCCCGCGTCTTAAAAGCATTTCCAGTATTGCGGCGCGCTCAATGCAAAGCCGCTCCCAGCGCCTCTACCAGCGCATTGGCGGGCGAACCGTTCTTGCGCTTATAATCCATGCCCCAATCGAACATGGCGGCGATGACGGGCCGGAGGCTTTCGCCGGTCTCCGTCAGCGTGTACTCCACGCGCGGCGGCACCTCAGGATAGGCCTTGCGCGTGAGCAGGCCGCATTGCTCCATTTCCTTGAGATTGGCGGTCAATACCTTTTGAGATATGCCATTCAGCGATTTTTTCAGTTCGCCAAAGCGCTTGGTGCCGGTGAAAAGGTCGCGCAGGATCAACACCTTCCAGCGGCTGGAGATCAGTGTCAGCGTCGTCTCCACCGGGCAGACCGGCAATTCCTTTCCCGCCATGCGGCCATCTCCTTCCGTATCTTTGGGAAACCTAGTTTCTTACCTGAATTATAGCGGGCGTTTGGACGGCGCGTCAATGATTCTTCAATTTTTAACATTTCTCGTTCGATGCCCGGAAACCTCTGTCGTGCAAAATTGTTTCCTCGCGGTGACCATCCAATCGTCACCCGCAGGTAATTATGGCACAGAGAAGTGCGTACTTGTGCGCGGCGAAGAGGCGTGCTATCCTCTTCTCGCAGGCAGGGAAGACAAGAACCCCCGCAAGCCCTGCGCAAGACTTTCCCAAGGAGGAACCCCATCATGAAAAAACTTATTGCCATCATCCTGACCGCCATGCTGATGTTCAGCGCCTGCGCTGTGGCGGAATCCGCTTCCCCGACGACAAATCAACTGGAACTTGGCTCCGTCACCGTTTACGACTTTGGCGATGTGAAACTCCACTGCTACAATTCCGGCGACGCGCTGGCCGACGAGTGCTACCTGGTCGAAAGCGCGGAAGGCGTGGTCATGATCGAGACCGGCGCGTTCACGGCGAATCTGACCGAGTGGAAGCAGTACATTGACGGCCTGAACAAGCCCATTGCAGGCGCGCTGCTGGCCTACCACCCCAACGGCATCGAACTCTTCGGCGACGTAGAGGTCTATGCCACCGAAAATGCCCTGGCGAACTGGGGCGAGGGCGGCTCCATCCGCGCGCTGACCGACGGCTTTGTTGAGAGCTTTGGCGACGCGGTCGCCGCGGACCATCCTTCCGAAGCGACGCTCGTCAATTTCGGCGACACCGTGACGCTGGCGGGCGTGGAATTCATCATCCGCGATGAGGGCGACGACGCCTACGGCATCGAGATCCCGGCAATCAACTGCGTGTATATCCACATGCTCGGCTCCGACTGCCACAACATACTCACCAGCAAGGAGCATATCAGCGCCTTTGCCGAGGAATTGAAGGGCTTTGACTATGACCTCGTGCTGACCAGCCACTACGTCCCCGAGGGACAGGACGCCGTAGAAACCAAGATCGCCTATCTGGAAAAGACGTTGGAGTTTGCAGACGCCTGCACGGACGCCGCCAGCTTCATCGAGGCGATGAACGAAACCTTCCCGAACTACTCCGGCGCGAACTACCTGGAAACCACCGCCGGAATGCTGTACCAGTAAAACACGGAACAGGAAGAACGAAAATATAAAGGAGAAAACGAAAATGAAAATGGCGGTTGTGTGCGCGAACGGCAAGGCCGGAAAACGGATCGTCAAGGAAGCTGTGGAGCGCGGGCTGGACGTGACGGCAATCGTCCGCGGCGAGAACAGGAGCGCAGCGAAAAAAGCGCTGGTCAAGGACCTGTTCGACCTGACGAACGCGGATCTCAAGGGCTTCGACGTGGTGGTGGACGCTTTCGGGGCGTGGACGTCTGAAACGCTGCCTTTGCACAGCGCGTCCCTGAAGCACCTGTGCGACATACTCAGCGGCACGGATACCCGCCTGCTGGTCGTGGGCGGCGCGGGCAGCCTGTACGTCAATCCCGAGCACAGCGCGCAGGTGATGGACGGCCCCGACTTCCCGGAGGTCTTCAAGCCTCTGGCGACGAACATGGGCAAGGCGCTGGACGAACTGCGCGGGCGCGACGACGTGAAGTGGACGTATATCAGCCCGGCGGGCGATTTTCAGGCGGAAGGCGAGCGCACGGGCAAGTACATTCAGGCCGGGGAAGAGTTGACGCTGAACGGGCGCGGCGAGAGCATCATCAGTTACGCCGACTACGCCATCGCCATGGTGGACGAGGCGATGAGCGGGAACCACATCCGCCAGCGCATCTCCGTGGTGCGCGCGTAACGGACGCGGCAAGGCGGCGCGAGGCGCCCGGCGCAGGCTGGGCGTCCCTGCCGCCGCAAGAGGAAAGGAACCATGGAACAGGCGGAACGCAGGATATACCTGATCAAGGCGCTGCTGGCAGAGCGTCCGGAGCGCTGTGAAGGCATGACGATTCCCCGGGAGTCCTCCCGGCAGCGCCGCCTTCTGCGCGCGCTGCTCAATGTGCGCCCGCCGGAGCCGGTGTCCGGCGCTTTCCTCCGCGTGCAGGACGCATACCTGCGGGAGGAACTTGCCCGCAAGGGCGTGACGGACGCGGAGGCGCTGCCCGACGCGCAGGAGGGCTTCTGCCTGTGGCGCGGGGACATCACCACGCTGCGCTGCGACGCCATCGTCAACGCCGCCAACAGCGCGCTCCTCGGCTGCTTCTGCCCGAACCACGGCTGTATCGACAACGCCATCCACACCTTCGCTGGCGTGCAACTGCGCCTGTATTGCGCGCAGGTCATGAAGCGGCAGGGCGGCGAGGAATCGGCAGGCGGGGCGAAGCTGACCCCCGCGTTCAATCTGCCCAGCCGCTATGTGCTGCACACGGTCGGGCCGATGGTGAACGGCAGGGTCACGTCCAAAGACCGGGAAACGCTGGCCTCGTGCTACCGCGCCTGCCTCGACCTTGCGGACGCGAAGGGACTGCGCAGCGTCGCGTTCTGCTGCATTTCCACGGGCGAATTTGGCTTTCCCAACGAACCGGCGGCGAAAATCGCCGTCGACGCCGTCCTCGCGCACAGGGCGGTGCGCGAGAAAAGGATCAGGGTGATCTTCAATGTATTCAAAGAGCGGGACGAAAACATCTACCGAAGGCTGCTCGCGTCGGATTGAACGGCTGCAAGAAGCGCTGGAACAGGCGGACGCGGTGGTGATCGGCGCGGGCGCGGGGCTTTCCACCTCCGCCGGATTTGCCTATACCGGCGAGCGCTTTGAGAAGTATTTCGGGGATTTTATCGCCAAGTACGGCTTTGGCGACATGTATTCCGGCGGCTTCCATTCCTTTGCCACGCTGGAAGAACACTGGGCGTACTGGAGCCGGTACATCTATATCAACCGCTATATGGACGCGCCGAAACCGGTTTACGATGCCCTTCTGCAACTGGTGCGGGGCAAAGACTATTTTGTGCTGACAACCAACGTGGACCACTGTTTTCAGAAAGCAGGCTTTGAGAAACGCCGGCTGTTCTACACGCAGGGGGACTACGGCCTGTGGCAGTGCTCCCTTCCCTGCCACAATAAGACCTACGATAACGAACAGGCCGTCCGGCAGATGGTGCGCGACCAGCGCGACATGCGCATCCCCAGCGAACTGATTCCTCATTGCCCGGTCTGCGGCGCGCCCATGGCCATGAACCTGCGGACGGACATGACCTTCGTGGAAGACGAAGGCTGGCATGAAGCCGCCCGGCGCTACGAGGATTTCCTCAAACGCCATCAGGGCCTGCGCGTCCTCTTTTGGGAATTGGGCGTGGGTGGCAACACCCCGGCCATCATCAAATATCCCTTCTGGAAAATGACTTACCAGAACCCGAAAGCGGTCTATGCCTGCGTTAACCTGTCAAGGGCCTATTGTCCGCCCGAGATCCGGCGGCAGACGGTCTGTATCGA
>CAMMGP010000171.1 GCA_946496415.1 uncultured Clostridia bacterium
CGCGCGGCCCCGGCGAGACGCGGTAGGAAGTGGACCGCCGCCGCGTGCGCAAGCGCATCGACGATCTGGAAGGGCAGCTTGCCGAACTCAAGCGCCAGCGCGACATGCGCCGCGCGCGCCGCGAAAAACAGGACAAGACCGTGGTGGCGCTGGTGGGCTACACCAACGCCGGCAAGTCCACGCTGCTCAACGCCCTCTCCGGAGCCGACGTACTGGTGGAGGATAAGTTGTTCGCCACCCTCGACCCGGTGATGCGTGCCGTTTCCCTGCCGGAAAACCGCGAATGCCTGCTGGTGGACACGGTAGGCTTCATCCGCAAGCTGCCGCATCCGTTGGTGGAGGCGTTCCATTCGACGCTGGAGGAAGCGCTGTGCGCCGATCTCATCGTGGTGGTCAGCGACGTATCCAGCCCCTTCTACCATCAGCAGCGCGAGACGGTCTTTGCCGTGCTCGACCAACTCGGCGCCGGCGGCAAGCCGATCCTTGAGGCGCTCAACAAGGCCGACAAGGCAAACCTCGAGGGCATGATCGAGCCGCCGGGGGCGGTGCTCATTTCCGCGCGCACGGGCGAGGGGTTGGAAGCGCTACTTTCCGAGATCGCCCGCCGCGTGGCCGCGCTGCGCCATCCGGTGGAACTGCTGGTGCCTTACGAAAAGGGCGCGACGCTTTCCCTGATCCACGAAAAGGGACAGGTGCTTTCCGAGGAATACGGGGCGGAGGGCACGAACGTCACCTGCCTGCTCGACGCCGCGCTGCACCGGCGCGTGCTCAAGCTGCTGGAGGGATAGAGCGCAAAAAGCGCTTCCGGGCGGTCATGTCCCGGAAGCGCTTGCGTTTATTTTCTCATTCCCCGGCCGTACAGAGGCCGTTCTTTTCCAGAAAGCCGGCCACCGCGCCGGTGAGGGGATCATAGCCGCCGCGATAGAAGCGGGGAATGAGCGGGCAGAACAGCAGCGTGCCAATGAGGCAGACGAGCATGTCCTGCATGGTATCGTTGACGCCCGTGGTCAAAACGCACTGCAAATCGCGCCCCGTGAGCGCCGCCGCCGTCCACTCGCACAGTTCAAACAGCCCCGCCACCGCCATGGAGGCAAAGAACACGAACAGCACCGCCGTGGGCACGCTGTGTTCCTTTAGGGGGCGCTTTTTCTGCAGGATGAGGAACAGCGTCAGCGCCAGCATGGCCACGAACACGCCCGAGAGCGTGTGCGCCACCTTGTCAAAGCCGTGGATCTTCTGGTAAAACTCCGCCGTGCCGCCCAACGGGTAGGCGAGAAACGTAAAGAAGAACACGCAGAACTCCATCTGATAGCCGCGCTTGAAGCGGAAGATTTTGTAAAAGGCCCAGAAGAGCGGGTAGAGAAAATAGGTGCCGATGCCCATCGTCAGGCGATAGCTGTTGCCGGTGACGGCGCCGCTGACGACCAGATAGGCGCTGAAGAGGGCGTAGAGTATCTCGGCGGCCAGCGCGATGGGACGGAAGCACTCGTCGCGTTCGCTTGCGGTTTGCATGATGTGTTTCTCTCCTTTGGTAATAAATATAAGAAGGCGCTCCCCCGCGCCGCGGAGAAGCGCCGTTTGCGTCGCCGCAGATCATCCGCGCGCCGTCCGCATCGACTCCAGCGCGCAGAAAAGACTGTCCATGCCGAAGCCCAGCGCCGCGACGCCCATGCTCAAAGACCAGGAAAAGCCGGCGAAAATGCCGACGAGCAGCACAAGCCCCGCCAGTGCGCTCAGCGCCGCCAGCACGCCGCCCACCGCCGAGGGGAACAGGCGCCAGTTCACGGCCTTGAGCCGCAAGACGGCGCAGTAAGCGAGAATGGCCGCCAGCGCCACATCGCAGAGCGCCTGCGCCCAGCGCCAGGGGAGCAGCATCCGCGCCCCGGCGAGCAGCAGCGCCCCGGCAAAGCGGAATTCATAGAGCGAAAAGGCGGCCTCCTCCGCAGGCATGGCAAAGTGCTCATACTGCGCCAGCAGCGCACGGAAGACCACCAGCATGGCCTGCACGCACAGCGCAAGTCCGCCCAGCAGCACCACCGTGGCACAAAGGGCGTTGGCCGGGCCGACGCTCTCGCCGTAGCCGGACGTGGCGGTAAAATAGCCGGCCACCAGCAGGATCAGCCCCGCCGCGGCCTGCGCGGCGGCGTTTTTGCGCGCTTCCCGCGCGCCCAGCGTGCGCAGCGAGACGCGCGCGGCGATATTGCGAACATCTGACATACAGACACCTCCCAACCATACATACAGCATAGCGGGAAAATCTGAAAATGCGCCTGCCGAAATTCTGAAAAGTTCTTAAGCCACCCTCATTCCGGCAAAAAGTCGAAATACGTATGCGGGTACGGCTCAACCCTGAGCGTATAGTGCCACCACTCGTTTTCATAGGGCGCAAAGCCGCTTTTTTCCATGATCGCCCGCAGCCGCAGGCGGTTTCGCGCCGCCATCCCATTGACCGGCGCGCCATGGCGGGAGATCGCGTCCATCAGGTCGAAACAGCCGCCCATCTCCAGGAGGGAGCCGTCCGGCCGCGCCAGCGTCAGATCGACCGTGCTGCCGCGGCTGTGGCCGGAGCGCGCCGCCACGTAGCCCAGCGGCACGATATCGCCCTTGGCGATGTTCGGGTAGTGCTTTTGTTTCGTCCTGCCATCCTCCGGCGCGGCGCACCAGGCGAGGAAGCGATCCACGGCCCGCTGGGGGCGATAGGCGTCCCAGAGAAACAGCCGGAGGCCTTCCCCTTCCGCCAAAGCGACAGCGCGGGCGAGGGCGGCGGCCAACTCGACCGTGCCGGCGAGGCGGTTTTGCGCGTAGCCGTCCACCGGCGCGCCGGTGAAGTTGTCGCTCGTTGCGTATTTCGCGTCCCAGAGGATGCCGGGAACGGCCTCGTCCAGCCAGACGAATCCTCTTTGCATGGTTTGATCTCCTTTCCGCCGCGGTCGCAAGATTTTCCCGGAAAGCGCTTGCAAAACCGCGCCGCTTCGCTATAATAGGGTTGGATCCAACAAAACCGCAAAAGAAAGGTCGGTCGGGATATGGCGCTTTACAATATGAAGGAGATACTTGCCGACGCGCAGAAGCGCGGTTATGGCGTAGGCTTTTTCAACGCCGTCAATCTGGAGATGATCCGCGCCTACATCGAGGCGGCGGAAGAGCTCGATTCCCCCATCATCATCGGCACGGCAGAGGCGCTGCTGCCCATCGCCCCCTTCGAGTGGATCGTGCCGGCAATGCTGGAGGCGGCGCGGCGCGCCAAGGCGCCGGTGGCGGTGCATCTGGATCACACCTATCATTTCAAGACGCTGATGCAGGCGCTGCGCGCGGGCTTTGGCTCCATCATGTACGACGGTTCGCGCGAGAGCCATGAAAACAACCTCAAGCACTCCGCGGCCATCGCCCGCATCGTCCACGGCATGGGCGTGGGGCTGGAATGCGAACTGGGCAGCGTCAGTGGTCTCACCGACGAAACCGGCCATGAGGACGAAATGGTCTACACCGACCCCGCCGAGGCCGCGGAGTTCTTGGAGCGCACGGGCGCGGACTTCCTTGCCGTGTCCATCGGCACGCAGCACGGCGTGTACAAGGCCGAGCCGCATCTGGACATCCCCCGCCTCAAAGAGATACGCGCCGCAGTGGACGCGCCGCTGGTGCTGCACGGCGGTTCCGGGCTCTCGGACGACGATTTCCGCAATACCATCGACGGCGGCATCGCCAAGATCAACGTCTATACGGACATCATACTCGCCGGCAAGCGCGCGCTCTGCGAGCACCCCGACGCCTCCTACACCGACGGCCTTTGCCTGGCGCGAGAGGCCATGAAGGAAGCGACGGTGAAAAAGCTGCGCGTCTTCGGCAGCGCGGGCAAGGCGTAGGGGAAAACGGGAAAAGCGGGCGGTCACGGGCCGTCCGCTTTTCCGTTACAAAAGCGCCTCCACATCCCCAAAAAGCTTTTCCCCCATCGCCACGCTCGCGGGGACGTAGAGCACGAGGTAGACGGTCATGTCGTTTTTTTCGAGGAAGC
>CAMMGP010000172.1 GCA_946496415.1 uncultured Clostridia bacterium
CGTTGAGCGCGTCGATCTCGGCGGTGACGGCCTCGATGCGCTCGGCCAATTCGTCGATGCGGCGCACCAGCAGGTCGAGCTGTTCGCGCGCCTCGCCCTCGCCGTGGGAGGCGTAGTAAGTCTCGCCCAGCGTGGCAAAGAGCTTTTTCTGCTCTTCGCGCAGGGAGCGCAGTTCACTGTTGCGGCGGGTCGCTTCCATGCCCTCCGCCGTCTTCTTTTGTATCGTCTTCGCGGCGCTCTGGAAGGTCTTGCCGAGGTCGCTGAAAAAAGAAGCCATTGAAAAACTCCCCTTTCTGCAAAGATGTTCGTCAGCGGGAACAAATCCCCCTATATCATAATACCATTTCCCGCCAAATGCAAGTAAATTCTCCAAAGGCGCATGGAAATCGGCGCGCGGGGGAAGGTAAGCGGGG
Source organism: uncultured Clostridia bacterium (assembly GCA_946496415.1). GTDB lineage: Bacteria > Bacillota > Clostridia > Christensenellales > Aristaeellaceae > Pullichristensenella. Next base: position 414 of record CAMMGP010000172.1, read on the forward strand.
GTGATTTAATGTTTACGCTCTTTTTGCGCGCCCTGATCCTTTACGTGGTGATGATCGTCACCATGCGCGGCCTGGGGAAGCGCCAACTCGGGCAATTCCAGCCCTATGAGTTTGCCATGACCATACTGCTCGCCGATCTCATTTCCACGCCGATGGGCTCTGTTTCCACGCCGCTTCTCTACGGCATATTGCCCTTCATGGCGCTCTTTGCCGTACACAGTCTGATCACGCTTTTGTCCATGAAGTCAGACAAGGTGCGCGCCATCGTCTCCGGCAAGCCCTCGGTGGTTGTCGCGCGCGGCGTGATCGACCAGAAGGAACTCAAGCGCCTTTGCCTGAGTCTCGCGGATCTGCTCGAGGGCCTGCGCGGCGCCGGCGTCCTCGATCCCTCCGAGGTCGGCGCCGCCGTGGTCGAGGCCAACGGCAAACTGAGCGTCTTTCCTGAGGCGCGCAAGCGCAGCCCCACCACCGAGGAACTGGGCGTTGAAACGGCATATGAAGGACTGCCCTTGCCCCTGATCATGGACGGCCGCGTGCAGCGCAACAACCTCAAGCAGTCAGGGCAGGATGAGGCATGGCTCGCCGACCTGCTCAAGCGGCGCGGCCTGCGCGTGGAGGATATCTACCTCGGCTGCCTTGACACGCGCGGCAGCCTCTTTTTGCAGACCACGCGCGGCGAGCGGCTGCGCCTTGCGGCCCTCGATCCGGGAAAGGTGGACTGGTAATGCGCACCACGCTCATCGCCCTCATCATCGTCGTCCTCGCCGCCGTCAGCCTGTGCGCCTTTTCGCAGGCGCGTGTCTGCGGCGTGGTGGAGGAAATGGATATTCTGCGCGTCGAGGCGGAGACGAGAGCGCGCGCCGGCGACGACACAGGCGCGGCGGAATGCCTGACGCGCCTGGCATCCCGCTGGCAGGAGGAGCGCGCGGCCATGGAGATGCTCACTTCCCACGACAGCCTCCACGAGGTATACAGCGAATTGGTGGACGCGCGCGTATGCCTGGAGAGCGGCGACTTCGACGACTGCTACCGCGCCCTGGCGCAACTGGGCGAGGCGCTGCACCACATCCGCGAGATGGAGGCCGTGTCTTTATCCAACCTCTATTGAGCGCCGCTCCACCGCGATCCTGCCCGCCGCCGCGCGGCGTCAGCCCCTCCCTCGCGCTTTGCGCAAAGCGCGCGCCCCTCGGGCGACATAGTATGCCGGGGGAGGGGATTTTATGAACCCGCAAACGCTTCTGCACCTGTGCTCGTTTACATACTTCGACTTGCCGGAACTCTACGTGCGCCGCCTCGCGCGCGGCGAAGCCGTGCCGCTTTCGCAGGCCGCCCGCGCTCTGCGTCGCCTCGCGGATCTTGGCGCGCTCGCCTGCGGCGCATACCTCGAGGACGCCGCGGGCGTGTTTTCCGCGCTGGAAACGTCGAAGCTGCGCATACTCGCCTATGAGAACGACAACGACGATACGGGCTTTGTCGCCTATGCCTTTGGCGGACGCGGCGAAACCATCATCGCCGTGCGCGGCTCGGAGGCGAAGGGAGCGTGCGTGCCCACGAACGTCGACTGGCGCGACAACTTCTGCGCGCCGCTCGCGGGTTCCGTGCAATACGCCGCCGCCACCGCCTTTGCCGACCGCTACAGGGACGGCTCCCTGCTGCTCACCGGTCACTCCAAGGGCGGCAATGTGGCGCTGTACGCCCAGAGCGCGGCGCAAAATCCGCTCGCCCGCGCCGCCGTGTTCAACGCCCAGGGCTTCGCCTGCCACGCGCTCACCAGGGCGCAGAAACAGCGCCTGCGCGCCGGCGCGGTCAACTACGTGGTGGCCGGAGATATTGTCGGCGCGCTGCTCTGCCATCCGGAAACGCGCTTCTACGCGCGGCAAAATCCCGGCACCAACGCCCATTCCCCGGACGCCTACGCCTTCGACGCCAACGGCTTTCCCATTGCGGCGAAGCGGACGTGGCTTTCCCGGGCCGTAGAGTTTCTCTCGCGCCTTCTTCTGGCGCTGGAAAGTCTGGGCGTTACCAACATCACCCGCCGCCTGCTCGCCTGTCCCGACCCGGCATAACACAAATTGCGTGGACAGCGCCGCGCGGGCGTGGTATAATGGTCTGCGTTCCCGGGCCGCCCGGGCTACATCCTGAGAAAAAGGTCGGAAATACCATGGTGAAGATCGACTCGCACGTCCACATCTACCCGGACAAGATCGCCGCGAAAGCCGCCAAGGGCATCGGCAAGTTCTACGACATCACCATCCACCACGATGGCAGCCTCACGCAGATGATCGTCGAAGAGGACAAGGCCGGCGTCTCGCGCATGATCGCCCATTCCGTGGCTACCACGCCCACGCAGGTGGCGCACATCAACGAGTTTATCATGTCCGCGCGCGATACATACCCGGATCGCATCATTCCCTTCGCGGCCCTGCATCCGGATACGCCGGATATGGAGAATGTGCTCAAGGGCATCGTCGCGGCGGGCTTCAAGGGCATTAAGCTGCATCCGGACTTTCAGGAGTTCCAGCTCGACGAGCCGCGTGCGCTGCGCATGTTCTCGCTCATCGCCGACGCCAAACTGCCCGTGCTCATCCACACCGGCGACTATCGCTACGACTACTCCAACCCGCCGCGCATGGCGCATCTTTTGGACGAGGTGCCCAATCTCGTGGCCATTGGCGCGCACCTGGGCGGTTGGAGCGTCTACGATGAAGCGCGGGAAATGCTGGCTGGCCGCCCCAACCTCTATGTGGACACCTCCAGTGCCATCTACGCGCTGAAGCCCGCGCACGCCGCCGAGATCATCCGCGCCTTTGGCGTCAAGCGCGTGATGTTTGGCACGGACTATCCCATGTGGACGCCCGAGGAAGAGGTGGAGCGCTTCGAGGCCCTGCCCCTCACCGCGGCGGAAAAGGAGCAGATCTACCACATCACTGCCGAAGAACTGCTGGATTAGGAGGCCGCCATGGAGCTTTCCTATCGCCGGGCGCAGCTTCTGGAACTTTCCCGTATACTCGCCCAGTGCTTTGAAAACGTCAACCGCTACGAGGACTTTGCCCGCGTCGATCGTTCCGAGGCGCTCTCCGCCGTGCGCCGAAGGGTGCAAAAGCAGATCTTCAACTTTACCATCGCCGAAAAGGACGGCGAGGCGGTGGGCTGCTATTTTCTGCACAATGTCAACGGCCGCGTGGAACTGGAGGACTTCTACGTCTTTGACCCGCATCGCGGCCGGGGAATCGGCACGCAGATGCTGCGCGACTGCCAGAGCAAGGTCAACGGCGCCATCTGGCTGCGCGTATACGCCGGCAACATCCGCGCCATTGGCTTCTACATCCGCTTAGGCTTCCACATCTGCGGCGAGGCGCAGGACGGCATGCTGTGGATGCAGTGCATCTGAAAGAGGAATTTGCCCGCGTGGGAAACATTCCCGCGCGGGCTTTGTCTTGCCTGAAAAGAAAAGGCCGGCCCCTTGCGGAGCCGGCCCCATGGTATCCGTTTCTTACTTGCCGAAGTAGCGCTTCAGCAGGCCTTCAAACGCCTTGCCGTGGCGGGCCTCGTCGCGGGCCATCTCGTGCACGGTGTCATGGATGG
>CAMMGP010000173.1 GCA_946496415.1 uncultured Clostridia bacterium
TGGTAGATCGAGGGCAGGTTGATGGACATCATGTTGGTGACAAACAGCGAGCAGTGGAAGGGCGAGACCTCGATGATCTTGCCCGGCATGAGGCCAAAGCGGTCGAGGAGCTTGATGAAGCTCACCAGCAGCCAGGGAATCACGGGTATCTTCAAAAAACGGCGCGCGAAATCCACCGTGCCGTTCTTGTTCTGCGGCTTGCGGGCGATGCGGATCTGCTCGTTCAATTTGCGGGCCACGTCGAAGATGGTGTCCGTGGGTTCTAGGTGCAGCTTGATGGCCGCCTCGTCGAGCCGGCCGTCGCTGGTTTCGCGCAGCACCATGTAGGAGATGCTGATGTCCTTGTGGGCGTAGAGGCGCTTGCCGACCACGAAGCGGTTGAGTTCCGGGTGCTTGACCGTGGCGCGCACATACGCGGCGATGAGGATGGTCATGAAGCTGATGGGCTCCTCGGCGTCGCGGTGCTCGCGGATATAGTCGGCCATGGGCTTGTATTCCACGGGGAAGGTGACGAAATTCTGCGCGTCGTTGCGCGTGGTCATGATAAACGGCGTGAACTGCACGATCGGATCGACGTATTCCGGGATCGGGCGGCCGTCGGGGCGGTAGCCGAACATAGCATCCCCCTCTTTTAAAAATATTATGTTCATTCTATTATTACCACAAATCCTTCCCGATTACAAGTCAAACAGGCTAACTTGAGGTTAGAAAATTATATACGCATTTTCGTAAATTTCACACTTGACATGGGCGTTCCCGATGTAGATAATATAATGTAAAGGTCCATTCGCACCACAACAAAAACATGGAGGAGATACACATGCAGAATATCCCGGAGGTCAAGCTTGGCATCGTGGCCGTGAGCCGCGACTGCTTCCCCATCACCCTGTCTGAAAAGCGCCGCAAGGCCGTGGTCGCCGCGTTCAAGGCCAAGGGCTACGACATCTACGAAAGCCCCGTCATCATCGAAGGCGGCATCGACGCCAACGTCATGGAAGCCTATGAGGACATTCAGAAGGCCGGCATCAACGCGCTGGTCGTCTTCCTTGGCAACTTCGGCCCCGAAGGCCCGGAGACGCTGATCGCCCAGAAGTTCGGCGGCCCGGTGATGTACGTGGCGGCGGCCGAGGAGAACATCGCCGTTCTCTCTTCCGAGCGCGGCGACGCCTACTGCGGCATGCTCAACGCCAGCTACAACCTGAAATTGAGCGGCATCAACGCCTACATCCCCGAGTATCCCGTGGGCACCGCCGAGGAGTGCGCGGACATGATCGCGGAGTTCATCCCCATCGCCCGCACGCTGCTGGCGCTCAAGGATCTGAAGATCATCACCTTCGGCCCGCGTCCGTTCGACTTCCTTGCCTGCAACGCGCCCATCGCGCCGCTGTTCAAACTGGGCGTCAACATTCAGGAGAACTCCGAGTTGGATCTTCTGGCCGCCTACAAGGCTCACGCCAACGACCCCCGCATCCCCGCCAAGGTCAAGGAGATGGAGGACGAACTGGGCGAGGGCAACAAGATGCCCGGCATCCTGCCGCGCCTGGCGCAGTACGAACTGACGCTGCTTGACTGGGTGGAGGCCAACAAGGGCGCCGCCAAGTACGTAGCCATGGCCAACAAGTGCTGGCCCGCGTTCCAGACCGAGTTCGGCTTCGTGCCCTGCTACGTCAACTCCCGCCTGACCGCCATGGGCATCCCCACGGCGTGCGAGGTGGACATCTACGGCGCGCTGTCCGAGTTCATCGGCACCTGCGTGACCGGCGAGAGCGTGACGCTGCTCGACATCAACAACTCCGTGCCGGCGGATATGTACAAGGCCTCCATCGAGGGCAAGTACCCCTACCGCCACAACGAGACCTTCATGGGCTTCCACTGCGGCAACACGCCGATGTGCCGCCTGGTGAAGGGCACGATGAAGTACCAGCTGATCATGAAGCGCTCCCTCGAGCCGGACAAGGAGCCCGACATCACCCGCGGCACCCTCGAGGGCGACATCGTCCCCGGCCCGATCACCTTCTACCGCCTGCAGGCCAACAAGGACAGCGTGCTCCAGGCCTATGTGGCGCAGGGCGAGATCCTGCCCGTGGCCACCGAGTCCTTCGGCGGCATCGGCGTGTTCGCCATCCCGGAGATGAACCGCTTCTACCGCCATGTGCTCATCGGCGGCGGCTATCCGCACCACGGCGCGGTGGCCTTCGGCCATCACGGCAAGGCCCTGTTCAGCATCTTCAAGATGCTGGGCGTGGACTGGGTCGGCTACAACCAGCCCAAGGGCGTGCTCTATCCGGCGGAGAATCCCTTCGCGTAAAGAGCGTTTTCCCGGCGTCCCTCCCGAAAGGGAGGGGCGTTTTTCGTTTCCGGGCTTTGCAAACGCGCGCGGGCGTGATACAATGGTCGGCGAACGGAGGGGATATTTTGGAGATACGGCTGGGCGCGCCGCGGCGTCGGGACTTTGGAACGGCCATCCGCTTTGCCTGCACGGGCATGCACTTTGACTGGTATACGCAAAACCCGCTGCTCCTGTTCCTCTACGGGCGCTACTTCTGGTGCCTGGAATACGGGCGCGCCACGCGGGCCATTGCCGCTTATCGGGGTGACGCGCTGGCGGGCGTGCTGCTGGCGGATGTGCGCGGCGCAAAAAAGCCTTACCGCACGCTCGGGCGGCGGCTGTACGTGCGCCTGTTCGAGGCGGCGCAGGGGCTGCTCTTCCGCGGCGGCGGCGACGTCTATGCCCGGGCGAACCGGGAATTGTTCGCGCAGTACGAAAAGACGCACGCGCCCGAGGGGGAGATCACCTTCCTCGCCGTCGATCCGGCGCTGGAGGGGCAGGGCGTGGGCACGCTGCTGCTGGGCGAACTCGCGCGGCGCGAGGCGGGCAGGGAGTTCTACCTCTATACAGACGATGGCTGCAACTACGCCTTTTATGAGCATCGCGGTTTTGAGCGCGCCGGGGAGCGGGATATCGTCCTGCGCCTGAACGGCAAGGCCGTGCCGCTGCGCTGTTTTCTCTATCGCAAACGGCTTTGACGTAAAGCGGGGAAACGCCCCCGCTTTTTTCGGGCGTTCCGGCAAGCGCTGTTACGATTTTCTTTTTGCTGTTGACAATATATTTCAAATGTGATACAATTCGTAATATCATACGATTTTTTGTCATACTTCCGAAATATTTTTGCCGCACGAAAGGAGAACCCGACATGCACATGCGAGGCTGGAAGCGCCTTCTGGCGCTGACGATGGCGCTGACGACGCTGCTGACGACGCCGGCGCTGGCGGAGCGCGCCGCCTACGTATCCGATAACGCCGCCCCCGTCTATGCCGACGCTTCCTTTGGCGAGCGCATTGGCGCCATCGCCCGCGGCTCTTATCTGACGGTGCACGCCGAAGAGAACGGCGTGGCGGACATCACATATTACGGCAAGGACGGCTACATGCCCGTCTCAGCGCTGACCTACGTGCAGGGCGAGGCGGAGGACGCGGTGGTCATCCGCCAGACGCGCTTCCATCAGCAGCCGGACAGAAACAGCGCCTACGGCCTGCTGGCAGCCGGCACGGCCGTGCGGCTGATGTCCGTGAACGGCACCTGCGCGATGATCGAATACGACGAGCACATCGGCTTCGTAATGCGTTCGGACACCCGCACCGCCTCGGAGAACGCTTCGCAGCCCACCGCCGCCCCGACCGCCGCGCCGGAGCAGGGCGGCGAGATCGTCCGCGAGACGTTCACCGCCACGGTCGCTTCCGAGAATGCCTACGTCTATCAGTCCCGTTCCACCAGCGCGCAGCGCATGCGCGTGGCGCAGGGCCGCGTGCTCACCGTCGTCGCCTATGACGATACCTGGGCGCAGGTCTTCAACGGTTCTTTCTACGCCTTCATTCCCCGCGCCGACATAAAGCGCGTGGAGACGGCCACCGCGCAGCCCACCGCCGCGCCGGAGCAGGGCGGCGAGATCGTCCGCGAGACGTTCACCGCCACGG
>CAMMGP010000174.1 GCA_946496415.1 uncultured Clostridia bacterium
GCGTTCTCCATGCCGTCGGTGGTGATGACAAACAGCGTGCGCTCGGGCCGGTCTTCCGCGCGGGCGTACTTGTGCACGTTGCCGATGTGATGAATGGCCCCGCCAATGGCGTCCAGCAGCGCCGTGCAGCCGCAAACAAAGTAGTCCTTTTCCGTCAGCGGCGGCACGTCGCGCGCGTCCACGCGGTCGTGGATCACGGCGCTCTCACCCGAAAACAGCACCGTGGAGATCAGCGCCTGCCCCTCGCCCTGGCGCTGCTTTTCCAGCATGGCGTTGAAGCCGCCAATGGTGTCCTTTTCCAGCCCCGCCATGGAGCCGCTGCGGTCGAGGATGAAGACGATTTCCGTAAGTCCCTTTTTCATTTGAAAAGCCCTCCTTGTTTTGATGGCTCTATGCTATCAGAAGCAGGAAGGGCTTTGGTCGCTTCGCAGGCGACAAATTCAATACCCCAGCGGCGAAAGGTCAAATCTGAACAACAATTCGTTGATCTGAAAGATGTCGTACAGTCCCGCCTGTATGCAGTATTCCACCACGATGTCCGCCTTGTTGCTGTGCGAGAGGGCGAAGCCCGCCTTCATCAAAAGTTCCTTCGTCTCGGCAAGCGACAGTTTAAGCGCGATGGCGAGGGCCAGCGCCGTCTGCTTCCCGGGGCGGTAGTTCGGTTCGTTCTTGATCTTGTTGAACAGCCGCCGGTCGATGTTGGCGCGCTTGTAGCATTCCACGTCGGTCATGCCCTTTTCGTCGATCTTGCGCAAGACCGTCTTGCCAAAGTTCTCGTCCACCTGATCGAGCATCTCGGCGAGGGTGGACATGTCCATCGCGGGGCCGGACGGCGCGTAGGATAGCGCGCCCTCCAAGGCGTCCATGGGCGTCTCGGCGTAAAGCGCCCGCCGCTGCATCTCGCGGGGCGCGTCATAGCGCTCGCCTACATAGACGTCGTCGATGTACTGCTCCACGGCTTGGAACAGCTTTTCGCTCACCGCCACCTCGTCGCGGGTGAAGACGACGATGTAGACCTCCATCTCGTTTTCCGTGAGAAATCCCGTGATCGCCTCCACCGCCACCCGCAGCGCCTTTGCCCTGGGATAGCCGTTGGTGGCAGCAGAGATGAGGGGGAAAGCGACGCTTTCGCAGCTGCGTGCCCTGGCCAGCGCCAGCGCGTTTTGATAACAGGCGGTCAGCTGCCGTTTTTCGCCAAACAGGCCGCCGCGCCACACCGGGCCTACGGTGTGGAGAATGTATTTGCAGGGCAGGACGAAGCCCTCCGTCACCTTGGCCTCGCCGGTCTTGCAGCCGCCCAGCGCCTTGCAGGCTGCCTCCAGCCGCGGCCCTGCCGCGCGGTGGATGGCCGCGTCAACGCCCCCGCCGCCCGACAGCGTGGGGTCGGTGGGGTTGACGATGGCGTCCACGGCCATTTTGGTGATGTCGTTGCGAACGATCTTCAGCGGCATGGCGATTCTCCCCTGTGCTGTTATGAAAAGACCGGCAAGCGCGCGCCTGCCGGTCAGAGTTCGGGGCGGCGAGCCGCCCCGCGCGTCGTTTAGGCCTTGTAGCGTCCGTACAGCGCGCCCAGCGCCTTGCAGGCGCGGAAGTCCGCGCCCTCGCGGTCCTTGGTGCCAAAGGCGTTCCAGGTGCTCGGGCGGAAGATGTCCTTTTCCGGCACGTTGTGCATGCACACGGGGATGCGCAGCATGGAGGCCAGCGTGATCAGATCCGCGCCGATGTGGCCGTAGTGGAACGCGCCGTGATTCGCGCCCCAGTTGTTCATCACGCTGTAAACGTCGGTGAAGGCGTCCGTGCCCGTCAGGCGCGGCACGAACCAGGTGGTCGGCCAGGTAGGATCGGTGCGCTTGTCCAGCGTATCGTGCACGTTCTTGGGCAATTCGCACGTCCAGCCCTCGGCGATCTGCAACACCGGCCCCAGGCCGTCCACCATGTTCAGACGGGACATGGTCATCGGCATGCCGCCGCGCGAGGTCAGATGCGAAGAATACCCGCCGCCGCGGAAATAGAACAGATCGCCGTAGCAGTACTGCGTGGCGTCGAAGCACTTGGCCGCCTCTTCAGAGGTGATCTCCCACCAGGGCTTCATCGCCGGCTTTCCATCGATCTCGCATTCGCCGGCGGCGTCCAGCGTCACCGCGCCGGAATTGATCAGGTGGATAAAGCCGTCCTTGGCCAGGCCCTCGGGCTTCCAACCGGTGACGCGCTCCACGGCTTCGGGGCTCCAGTAAGTGCGCACGTCGGCAAAGCCGGGGGCGGTGTTGGTCAGCAGCTTGCCAAAGAGCATGGCCACGCCGTTGAGCATGTCGTTTTCCGTGGCGATGACGAACGGCTCGCGGATGCCGTTCCAGTCAAAGCTGGAATTGAGGATGGACTCCATCATATCGCCGTTGGGCATGTGGTCGGTCCACTGGCGCTGGCCCTGGAAGCCGGCGGCAATGGCGTTGTGGCCGCAGCTTTCCTCCACAAAGCCCATCTCGGCCAGTTTGGGATTGCCGATCATCAGGTCGCGGCCGATCATCACCATCTTCACGCAGTTTTCCAGCACTTCGCGTTTCTTCTCCGGCGTATGGGCCACTTCGGGCGGGTTCTTGTCCCAGCCGAGGGTGAGATTCTCGTCCACCCACTTCATGGCGCGCTCGAACTCGTCGGGATCATAGATGCCCTCGTTCCAGCGGCGGATGATTTCGGACATGTCCACGGACTCATAGCGCATGCCCAGATACTTTTCAAACAACTCGGGATTGGGCGTGGAGCCGGCGATGCCCATGGCGATGGAGCCCATGGCCATGTAGGACTTGCCGCGCATTTCCGCCACGGCCAGGCCCGCCTTGGCAAAGCGGAGCAGTTTTTCCTTCACATCGTCGGGGATCTCGTTGTTGCCGGCGTCCTGCACGTCGTGGCCATAGATGCCGAAAGCCGGCAGGCCCTTCTGCGCGTGGGCGGCAAGCACCGCCGCCAGATACACGGCGCCCGGGCGCTCCGTGCCGTTGAAGCCCCATACGGCCTTGGGGGTGAGGGGATCCATATCCATCGTCTCGGAGCCGTAGCACCAGCAGGGGGTAACGCTGATGGAGACGCCGACGTTCTCGCGGGCGAATTTTTCCGCGCAGTCCGCCGCTTCCTTGAAGCCGCCGATGGTGGTATCGGCAATCACGCATTCCACCGGCAGACCGCAGCTATGGCGAAGGTTGGCTTCCAAAAACGCCTTGGCCGCGAGAGCAAGGCCCATCGTCTGTTCCTCGAGAGATTCGCGCACGCCCTTGCGACGGCCGTCGATGACCGGGCGGATGCCGATCTTCGGAAGAGAACCGCGCAGGCGATGGACGGGTTGCGTCATGGGGATCGACTGGGGGTTTGCCTTCATACCGGGTATACCTCCTTGAAAATTCTGTTAAGGATATATTCATTATATAACTTCTTTGCGGGAATGGCAAGCGGTTTTTGCAAAATCGGGAGATGAAATTTTTGCAGAACGGCAAAATTGCGTGGACGAATGACGCGAAAGCTGCTATAATACTCCGAGGTACCAAGGCTTTCAGGGAGGAATACGCGCATGCGCAGTGGACAGAGGACGCAGAATTGGCTGTATTGCACGCTGGTGGGCGTGCTGGGGCTCTACGCCAGCACCTATCAGACGCTGGTCGACAGGCTGGCGGCGCATTTTGGGCTGGATACGCGCATGATCGGCGTGCTTTTGTCCGTATATGCCATCGGTTCTTTGTGTAGCGTGCTCATCTCCGGCATGCTTTCGGATTCTCTGGGCAAGCGCCGCGTGGTGCTCTGCGCGGCGCTCCTGATGTGCCTGGGGCTTTTGTGCGTCTCTTCGTCTTCGACGCCTGCGCCTCTGTTTGTCGGTCTGTTTTTCACGGGCATGGGCGCCGGCCCCTGCGAATCCGTCAGCAGCGCGCTGCTCACCGACGAGAACCCCGGCGCTT
>CAMMGP010000175.1 GCA_946496415.1 uncultured Clostridia bacterium
GCTGAGCCCGCGCACGGCGATCCTTCCCACCTGCCCGACGTTGGAAAACACTCCGGCCGCCGCGCTGGCGGCGACGCCGTCGCCGATGCGGCCATAGACGGCGGAATACATGACCGTGCCGCCCGCCCACAGGGCCTCATTGAGAAGTACCGGCAGAGCGATGACCAGAAAGGACTTTACCGCGCGCGCGGAGCCGGGCAACAGTTCGCGCGGCCTGGCGGCGTTGGCGAAGCGAAAGCGGTAGGAAAAAAAGAGAATGAGAAACAACTCCACGCACGCGCCGATGAGCGTGGCGAGCGCGCCGCCACGTACGCCCATGCCGGCGCCGGGCATGGTGAATGTCAGCCCCAGCAGTTGCGCCTCGCGCGTGGGATAAATGAGCAGCGTATTGAACACCACATTGGTGCAAATCGCGGCCAGGCTGGCGAACATCGGCAGCTTGACCTGCTCGGTGGACTTGAGCACCGCCGCCTGGATCAGCGACTGGCTCTGCACAAAATAGACGAAACCAATGACGCGCAGATATTCCGCTCCCGCCTGGACGCCGGCCTCGCTGCTGATGAGCAAGCGCAGGATCCACTCCGGCGCAAGAATGGAAGGAATGCCCAGAAACGCCGCCACGAGAAGGCCGAACACCATAGCGATGCCCTGCGTGCGGCGTACTCCGCGCACGTCGCGCCGGCCCCAGTATTGCGCCACGAAGATGGATGCGCCGCTGATGGCGCCAAACATGGCCACTTGGAAGAGAAAGGAAATGCGGTTGGCCTGGGTCACGCCCGCCAGCGGCACATCGCCCAGAACGCCGATCATCAGATTATCGACCAGCTGCATCGAAGCCGTGACCATGCTCTGAAGAGCGATGGGCACGGCGAGGCGAAAAAGTTGGCGCGTAAAACTCGGCTCCCAGCGAAAAACAGATGGCTGCATGGTCCTGATTCGATCCTCCCGCCTTACTCCTGACGCAGTTCGCCGATGGGAAATTGGGCGATGCGCAGATCCGTCCAGCCAAAGGGCACGAGTTCAATGGTATACGCCTCCTTGGCATTGAGGCGCGGCAGGATTGGCACCGGCTCGCTGCTGCCGCCGCTGAGGGGCCAATCAATGGGCACGGCCTTGGCCAGCACCTTGATAGGTGGTTCCCCGCCCTTGAAGGGCGCATCGAAGTCCTCGTCGCGGACGGCCTTCATCGGCTCATCGCGCACCAGCGCCCAGCCCCACTCCTCCGCAGTCTCGATGCGGCCAAGGCCGTCATCATGCGGCTCGGGCGCGAGCGCCATCAAAAGCGGCCCCATCTCGACGGCGGCGGATTGATGGTACCAGCCACGGCTGACGTGCGGCGCGGCGTTGAACTCCAGGCGCACCACGTCGCCAGACTGCCAACGGCGGCGCACACAGGCCGTTTCGCCCGCACGCACCTGCATGATCTCGCCGTCGGGCAGATAGATCATCGGCTGGCGCGACCAAGCGGGCATGCGCAGGTAGATCGGGAATTCCACGGGGCGCTTGACCGCCACTTCGACGCGCACCGTATCCCCAAAAGGGTATCCCCCGGAAACATGCAGGCGCACGGGCACATCCATCATCCGGGCGCGCACGCAGCAGGGGGCGTAACTCATCGCCCAGAGGCCGCTATCCGATGTAGCGTACCAGAGATGGCTTACGAGTTTTGGCCAGGCGGCAAGTGCGCGCACGGCCTCAAAGGACGTGGGCGTCTGATACAAAAGCGCGTCCGCGTCGGCATTGTAGAAGGCGCGTTCCTCCTCGGAGACGAGCGCCTGATTGACCTGTTCCAGGCGCTGCACGCGGCGCATATCGCGCGAATAGGCGGCGGGCAGGGCGTTGAAGGCGATCTTTTCAAAGATATCCGGGATGTCCCGGGGCATATCGCCCATGCCCGCAAGCGTTTCCAGCGTGGAAAGCAGTTCGCAAACGGCCGTCAGCGTCGTGCCCTGCGTGGGGCTCGAGCCGTTTATGTGGTCGTCGGCGGTAAAGACGCCGCTGGCGACGCCGTGATACTTCATCAGCTTCTCCCAACCGAAGCGGAAGCCGCCCTGCTCCTTGAAGCCGCTCTTAAAAAGATTGATCGCTCCCGGCGTGCGCAGGCCAATGGCGATGTTTTCGCCGTTCGTCTGACAGAACTGCGTGTGGAAATACGGCCGGTGCTCGCCCTCGAGCGGATCGTCCTTTTCCTCGCGGAGAGCCTCCTTGAGGCGCGGCCAGCGCAGAGAACGGCTCAGCGGCTGGGGGTTGGGAAAGGTGTGGAAATAACTTGGCCAATCGAGCGTCTGCTCGCGCAGGCGACGGCAAAGTTCAAGCAGATAGTTCTGCCCGGTGATGTTGTAGAGCCACAGCGCCAGCAGGATATTGTCCCCACCGCGCGCCACCGCCTGATCGTTCAGGGGACGCGTGGACAGCGAGCGATACTGGTATTTAAAGAAGGCGTCCATGAATTTGAGCACGTCGCGATCAGCGGTCGCCTCGAAGTAGAAGCGAAGCGCGCGCAAAGCGAGTATGCGCGGCCAATAGTCCGGCACATCTTCCGGGCCAAACCAGCCCTCGTCATCCTGCGAGGCGAGGATCTGCGCGGCGCGGCGCGCGACCTCTTCCTTGAGCGCGGCGTTCTCCTGCGTGTAGGAGAGGATCGTGAGCGCCTCGAAGGCATAGAGTTCCCGTTCCCAGCCGCCCTCACCCTCAAAGAACTTCTGCGTATCTTCGCAGACGGCTTCCTCAAAGGCCTTGAGTTGCGCGCTGAGCCATCCCTCGGGGCGAACGGCGCCCGGGGAGAGCGGCGTGCAGGTGTTGGGAAGCAGTGGGGCGCGGTTAAAGATGGATTTCATGGATTACACCTCGTTAGTGGCGGTCCTCAAAAATGTGGTACTCGCATTCGATCCTGCCGTTGTAATAGCGGCGGCGGCGCGTGGCGCGGCGGCCGTACATGCGCTCAAAGCCCATGTCCGCCGAGAAAGCGCACAGCGTCCAACCGGGGCAACGGCTCTGTAGAAGGCCGAGTTGCCTGGCCACGGCGTGGGCGGCGCGGGTATTGTCCAGGCGCTCGCCATAGGGCGGATTGGCGATGAACACGCCGGGTTCGCCGGTCAGGGCGACGTCACGCATGTCGCGCGTTTCCACATCGATGCGCCCGGCGAGCCCCGCTTGGCGTATGTGGCGGCGGGCAAGTTCCACGGCCTCGGGGTCGATGTCCGAGCCGGCGATATGCAGCGGGCGCTGTCGGCCTTCCTCGTATTTGGAGCGGGCCTGCGAGCGCAATTCAGCCATCTGCTCGCGCGGTGCGCAGGGCCATTCCTCCATGGCGAAGGGACGGACGAGGCCAGGCGCGCGATTGAGGGCGATGAACGCCGCTTCGATGAGTATGGTGCCCGTGCCGCAACAGGGGTCGTAAAGCCTTTGCCACGGGTGCCAACCGCTTTGCAAGACCGGCGCCGCCGCCAGCGTTTCGCGCAGGGGCGCTTCGCCGTTCCAGGTGCGGTAGCCGCGCTTGGAGAGCGGCTCGCCGGAAGCGTCGATACAGACGGTGACCACGTCGTTGCGGATGCCGATATCAAGCTGGGACAGAGCGCCGGTTTCGCTGAACCAGTCCTCGTGGTAAGCGCCCTTGAGGCGCTCGACCACGGCGCGCTTGACGATCTTCTGCACGTCCGAGGGGCTCATCAGCGTGGACTTGACGCACTTGGCGCGCACGGGAAAGCGCGCGTCGCGGGGCAGAAATTCTTCCCACGCAAGCGCCTTGACACCCTGAAACAGTTCTTCGTAGCTGCGCGCTTCGAATTGCCCCATGCACAGGTAAATGCGGTCGGCTGTACGCAACCAGAGGTTGGCTTGAAAGGCGGTTTCAAAATCGCCTTCGAACATCGCGCCGCCCACGTCCATGACGCGCACGTTCTGCGCCCC
>CAMMGP010000176.1 GCA_946496415.1 uncultured Clostridia bacterium
TCCACGGCGCAGCCCGCCGCGCGCAAGCGCTCCGAGGCCGCGTCCACGGCCTCGCGGCTGCCCAGAGAAAAGCTCAAATGCGCCCAGCCCTCGCGCAGCTCGGGACCGCCGGGCAGCGCGCCGGGCTTTTGCATCAGCTCCACGCGCGCGCCGCCGTCAAAGGTGAGAAAGTACGTGCGCAGTCCGGTGCGGAGGTTGTGGTAGAGTTTTCCAACAGCAGCGCCGAAATGCTCGGCGTAAAAGTCGCGCATGCCCTCCAAATCGCGCACGCAAAGGGCGATGTGGTCGATCCTCATTCAAAGTCCTCCTCTCCCGGCGGGGGCGTCTGCGAGCGCATGCCAATGTTCACCGGCGCGCCGATGTTGGGGTTGATGTATGTTTCGCACAGCGCGTTGGCCAGCGAGGCATACAAAAGCCGGTTCAGTGCCAGTCCGAACACCATGTAAAAGAAGCCGCCCACGGTCAGCAAAAAGGTCGCCTGCCCGGGAAAATACAGAAAGACGATCAGCATCGCCAGCGGCAGGGCCGCCGTCAACAGCCGCACGCCCAGAAACAGCGGCAATTTTCCCAGCGCCATGCGCAGGGCGTTGCCCAGCAGCTGCCGCAGCGTCAATTTGTAGGTGACCATCATCGTGTATACAACCTGCAACATAAGCAGCCACAAAATCACCGCGATGAAGACAATGACCTCCGGGATGATGAACAGGCCGCTCATGCTCTCCGCCAGCGCCCCGTAAAAGCGCCAGAGGAACAGCAGAAGCACTGGAAGCGCCCCGGTGACGGTGGAAACGGCCAACGCCTGCTTCCAGTTTTTGCGCGCGTGCTCCATAAAATCGCTGACCATGAAGCTGTGCTGTCCCCGCGCCCAGTTGCGGGAAACGTAACTCGCCCCCGCCGTCGCCGGTCCGGTGATGGCGATCAGCGGCCAGAGGACGAGCAGATAGGTGAACGCCAGCGAATACACGCGCGCGCCCACGTCCGCGCCAGCGGGCGCGTCGGCAAGCGTCTGCACGAGCGTCAGCAGGTTGACGCCCGACCAGAGGATGGCCGGCAGCCAGAACAGCAGATAAAAGAGATTTTGCCCCACCATGGCGCTCCAACGGATGCCCAGCGCGTCGAAAAAGAGCTTTACGCGCGTGTCCGGCAGGTCCTCAGGGCGAAAATCGCGGCTCGCCGCGCGCGTATAGCGTCCGGCGCCAAAAAATCTGGAAAAAAAGTTCATGCGTTGCCTCCTGTTTTCCCCATTATAGCAGAACGCGCCCTCGCTGGGAAGGGGCGCGCTGGAGGAAATTTGCCTATGGAAAGGGTGCGCGGCCGTATGTACAAAGCGCCGCGCGCCCTTCGCCGCTCAAAAGCTGCTGATGGGCAGGCTTTCGTCATCCTTGCCCTTTTCGATGGAGACGATCTCTACGCAATAGCGCCCCGTCTCCGCGTCCACCCAGGCCTGCTCGCCAACCTTGCGGCCCATCACTGCCTTGCCCAGCGGCGATTCCTTGCTGATGAGGCCCTTGAGCGCGTCCTGCCGCAGCGTCGTCACCAGGCGGATGGTTTCCGTATCGCCATCCTCCGGGTAGCGGATGGTCACGGTGTCGAAAAGCCCGGCCACGTCCGCGGGGCTGTCCGTGGAGATGACCTTGGCCGTGGCCACCATGCGCTTTAAATAGCGCAAACGGCTGTCGCAGCGGCGCTGCTCCTGCTTGGCGGCCTTGTATTCGTAATTCTCGCTGAGGTCGCCGAAGGCGCGCGCGGTCTTGACGTCTTCCATGATCTTCGGGCGCAGCACCGTGGTGCGGTAGTGGATTTCCTCCTGCATCTTGCGGATATCGACCTCTGTCAGTTCGTCATACATGGCGCATCCTCCCTTCCGCGTCCCGCTATTGTAGCACGTTTGGCAGTAAAAAGCAAGCGGGGGGTCAAAACGCCTTTCGCCTCCCTGAGCAGCCCTCCGTTCACAAAAGGGACGCAGCCCGAAAAGGCCGCGCCCCAAATTCCTAAATGCTGTACGACGTGCGGGCGATGATCTGATCCTGATACATCCTGTCCAGCTGCACGAAGTGGCCGCTCCAGCCCCATACGCGCACGATGAGTTGGCGGTGCTTCTCCGGGTGCTTCTGCGCATCGATGAGCGTGTCGCGGTCAACGGCATTGAGTTGCAACTGATGCCCGCCCAGCTGGATGAACGTGCGCACCAGCTGCGCCACCTTCTTCGAACCCTCCTCGTTGCGGAACACGGTGTCGTGCAGTTCCAGCGTCAGCGGGCCGCCGTTGATGGCGTCCGTCAGCGCGGGCCGGGCAAAGGCGCGGATCACCGAGAGCGGGCCGGCGTCCGAGAGCATCAGCGAAGGAGAGAAGTTCGCCGGCAGGCGCTCGCCCTTGCGGCGACCGTCGGCGGTCGCGCCCAGATGGTCGGCGTGCCATACGTAGTACATCGCCGAGCCGGTTCCGGCGCGGAAGATGCCGCCGCGCTCGTTGCGGATGCCCTTCAGGGAGGCGGCGAACGCCTCCAGCAGCCAGTCGGCCAGTTCGTCGCATTCCTCATCGCGGCCCATCTTCGGGGCGCGCGTGCGCAGCGTGTGCAGGAGCTGCGCGTCCTCGGAGAAGTCCTCGTCCATGTCGCGGAGCAGCTGCGCGGGCGCGACGCTCTTTTCCTCGAACACGAACTTGCGCACCGCCGCCAGCGCGTCCACGGCGTTGGCCAGGCCGGTGCCGTGGATGCCGTAGTTATTGTACTTGGCCCCTTCGCTGATGTCGCGGCCGGTGGTCAGGCAGTCGCGCATCATCACGCTCTGCCACGGCGCGGGCTCAATAAATATGTTCTTTACGCCGTCGGTGATCTCCTTGGCCTTGCGATTCAAAACCTCCACGACGCGCTGCTTGAAGGCCTCAAAGTCCTTGGCAGTCTCCAGCCCTTCCTCGCAGGCCTCGCGCACCACCTCGGCAAGCGGCATGGCGCCGATGTTGGGAATGTCCATGGCCACGCCGGGAATGATGAACTCCCAGCAGGCGGCCACGGTGTAGTTGCGCGCGTCCTCAAGGTCGTAGCCCAGCTTGACGAGGCCGGGAATGACCACGTCGTCGTTGGCGTACTGCGGGAAGCCCAGACCCTGCTTGGTGAGTTTGGTGCAGTATTCGTACACTTCCAGCGGTGTATCCCTGTTGACGCGCAGGTTGATCTTCGGGTCGATGCGGCGCAGTTCCAGGCTGGCGGTGAGGCAGAGGACAGTCAGGTCGTTGCTGGCGTCCTTGCCGTCCCTGTCGCAGCCGCCCAGCATCAGGCTCTGGCCGTTGTCGCCCTGCTGCATGCCGGTGTAGAGGTCGCTGTCGCGGTTGAAGGTGAGGAAGAACTCCTCCAAGAGTTCCAGCGCCTCGTCGTGGCTCATGCCCCTGTCCAGATCGGCCTTGAGGTACGGCCACATGTACTGGTCAAAGCGCCCCACGGTGTTGTGGTAGACGTTCGAGGCCCACAGCGCCAGATGCAGCATGCGCAGCATGCGCAGGGCATTGAGGAAATCCTTCGCGCCGTGGCGCATGGCCTCCTTCAGCCCTTCGCCGTCCGGCAGCGCCTCCGCGTAGCGGTCGGCAAAGGCGATCACCGCGTCGATGGTCTCGATGGCGGCCTCGAGGAAGTCCTTATCGCCGCGCCCCTCGGCAAGCGTCTGTTCCGCCCGCGCGCGGCGGGGCAGCAGACCCTCGCGCAGAACGCCCTCGTAGTCGGAGGAAATGTTGCACACGCGGCCCTGCTCGTGGATGAAATGCCCGGCGAAGATGCGCTCTTTCTCGCCCTCGGCATAGATGTCGGGGAATTCGGGAATGGTGCGGATGCCGGGGATGCGCTCATCCTCGCGCACATGGACGCGCTCG
>CAMMGP010000177.1 GCA_946496415.1 uncultured Clostridia bacterium
CGAGCAGCGATCTGATCAAGATCCGCTATACGCGCAAGACCTACAAAAAACTCCTCAAGGCATTGCCGCCATCCATCGCTTCGGAAGTAAAGCAGATCCATGATGTGTACATCAAAAAATAGAGCGACCGGTTTCCGTCGCTTTCGCGCAAGGCGCGGCCCCATTCCGGTGCCGCGCCTCAGTGGTCTGAACGGCGGCCGCTTTCGCGACCGCCGTTGCTTTTGCGTTCTTTTTTACTTGTTGCGCTTGAGGAAACTCGGGGTGTCGGGCGTGAAGCCGCGACGGGTGCGGTTATCGTCGCCTGCGCCATCCTGATAGACGCGGGGGCGGCGCTGCGCGGGCTGCGCGCGGCGCTCCATTTCCTCGCGGCTGGGGCGAGGGGCGCGGTTGGCGCGGCGCTCGAAGATGGGCGACACGGGCGTGTCGTTTTCATCCTCCAATTCGACCAGGCGCTCGCGGCGCGGCGCGGCCGACTCCGTGCGCTCCGGCTCGGCGGTCTTCTCGGCCGTCTTTTCCGGCTCTGCCTTGGCGGTGGAGCCGAAGGGATTGCTTTCAAAGCCGGTGGCGATGACGGTGATATGCACCTCGTCCTCGAGGTTTTCGTCGATGCCGGCGCCGAAGATGATGTTGGCCTCTGGATCCGCGGCCTGGGTGATCATCTGCGCGGCCTCGTTGATGTCGATGATGGAGGTATCCGGGCCGCCGGTGATGTTGATCAGCACCGCGCGCGCGCCGTCGATGGAGGTTTCCAGCATCGGGCTGGAGATGGCCTGGCGGGCGGCGTCCACCATGCGGTTCTCGCCCTTGCCCACGCCGATGCCCATGTGGGCCAGGCCGCGCGCCTCCATGACGGTGCGCACGTCGGCAAAGTCGAGGTTGATGAGGTTCGGCACGGCGATGAGGTCGGAAATGCCCTGAATGCCCTGCCGGAGCGTATCGTCGGCGATGCGGAAGGCCTCGGTGACGCTGGTGCCCTTGGTGACCACGGAGAGCAGGCGGTCGTTGGGAACGACCACGAGCGTATCGACGTTGGCCTTGAGGCGCTCGATGCCCGCCTCGGCGTTCTTCATGCGCTGCCGGCCCTCGAAGAGGAAGGGCTTGGAGACCACGCCGATGGTGAGGATGCCCATATCGCGGGCCAACTCGGCGATGACGGGAGCCGCGCCGGTGCCGGTGCCGCCGCCCATGCCGCAGGTCACGAATACCAGATCCGCGCCTTTGATGAAGTTGGAGATCTCCTCGCGGCTCTCCTCGGCGGCGTGCTTGCCCACCTCGGGGTTCGCGCCCGCGCCCAGGCCCTTGGTCAGCTTGTCGCCGATCTGCACCTTGGTGGGCGCCTTGCTGAGCGTCAGCGCCTGCTTGTCCGTATTGACGGCGATGAAATCGACGCCCTGCAGGCCGGATTCGATCATGCGGTTGACCGCGTTGGTGCCGGCGCCGCCTACGCCAATGACCTTGATGGAGGCAAAGTTATTGTTTTCCATTTCAAACTCGAGCACAAGGCATCCCCCTCGTTGACAAAATTTGTATCTCGATCATCCTTTGAACAGGCCTCTGAGCTTTTTGATGCCGCCGGCCTCCTTGGGGCCCTGCTGCTCGATGGAATCGAAGATCAGATCCACCAGCCCCAGAGCGCTCGCGTAGACCGGGCTGTTCATCCTTGCGGACTTGGCCACCGGCACCTTCACCGGATGACCCAGCTTCGTGGCCAGATACTCCCGGCCGCCGCGCATCAGGGCGATGCCGCCGCCGGTCAAAAACACCTGCGAGCGCGGCCCGAGAAGGCCCGCGGCGTCGTTTTTGAGCGTTAAGTCGACCATGTCGCACAACTCGTCCATGCTCTTTTCCAGAGGGCGCCGGATATACTCGCGCGGGAACGAGAGCCGTTCGCCATTGGCGCCAGCGACCTCGGCATAGGCGTCCTGATCGAACTCGTCGGGATTGAAAACATATCTGCGCTTAATCTGCTCCGCGGCGCGCATCGGTATGCGCAATTCCTCACAAAGGTCTGCGGTGATCTGTCCACCGCCCAGCGGCAGCATGGCATGGTAGGTGATGGCGTCGCCCTCGACGACGGAAACTTCCGTGTTCAGATAGCCCACGTCCACGAGCAGCGCCACGCGGTCGCGCTCCTCGATGGAGAGCAGGAGCAGGCTCTCGCCCAGCGTCGGCGACAAAAAACCGAGGATGGCGACGCCCAGAGAACCCATGAGGTTTTTCATATCCTCGATGAACACCGGCTCGGCCACCACGAAGGAAACCTGCGCGCGCAGGCGCTCTCCATGCGCGCCCAGGGGCATCATCGTCTTTTTGCCATCGTCGACGACGAACCACGCCGGCGAGCGGTGCATGACATAGCCGCCCAGTTCGGCGATCTTCAATTCGTCGGCCACGGCGTCCTGCACGCGGTTGACGTCGTCTTCGGTGATCTCGCCGGCGCTCTCCAGCGTGATCTCGGCCTCACCCGTGCAGACATGGGTAAATTCGCCAGGCACGCCGATGTAGATCTCGCGCACCTTGGAATTGGCCTCCAACTCCGCCGCGGCGATGGAATCGCGCGCCACGCGCGCAAGCTGTTCAGGCGTGTTCCAATCGCCCTGGGCAAAGCCGTCGTAGGGTACGGTGCCCGAGCCGATGATATCGCAGCGGTTCACGCCGCCGCTCTGGGCGATCAGCGTGACGACCTTTGAAGTGCCAAAATCGATGGCGGCGACCTGTGTTTTCATAGCGTCCGATTACCCCTCGTGCGTCCTCTGTTCCAGTCTGGATGCCAAACTAATGATATTATACATATTTTTTTGGCAATATGCAAACGGGAATCGCGCAAAAAGGGCAGATTTTCCAATATGTCAAAATACTTTCAAAATATTGGCGCGAAGCCGTCACAGGATCGCGGCGAAGCTGCGGCGGAACGGGAAAGATCGCCGTCAATTGGCGCTGTAATCGGCTTTGTCGCCGCTGGAAACGTCCAGCCGCCCCGTAGTTTCGCCGCGCGATTCAAGGTCGCGCAGCGCCCCGACCATCCAGACGACCTTGTTGCCCATGTTCTCGCGGTTGCCAAGATCGACGCGCATGCCGGTGCGCGAGTAGAGGTAGATATCGTTGGGGACGGAGACATTGAGTTCCGAGACATAGCCGGTGGCGCCGTTTTCGTACAGCGCCTCGAGCGTCGTGACCATCGCCTCCAACTGCGAGGCCGGGGCGGAGATCACCTCGCCCGGACGGAAGGTGGTGACGGTGAGGCCGGTGACGTAAACGGCGTCTGTTTCCGGCAGCGCGTCGAGCTGCTCGATGACGGTGCCGTCCCGCTCCATGGTCAATATCACGCCGGCGTAGGAGACGACCGCTTCGCATTCGCGCTCGCGCACGTTGAGGACGACCTGATCCGGATAACGCTTCTCCAGGCCGACGAGTTCCACGAGCCCGCCGCTCTCCAGCGCCGCGCGCGCTTTTTCCTCGCTGACTTCGCGCATGGGCTTGCCCAGCGGAAGTTGCGCGGCGCGGATAATGCTGTCAGAATCGATGTTGACATTGCCCTCCACGCGCACATCGCGGACGATGAACACGGCGTTGGCAAGCAGCAGGTATACGCCCAACGCCAGGGCGGCGATGAGCGCGGTCAGAACCAGTATCTTTCTCTTTTTTCGCGCGGTCAACCTCATGGGTACCTCCGTCATATCCTGCGTATGTTCGCGCCAAGCGCGGCGAGCATATCTTCCAGATGCTCATAGCCGCGGTCGATCAGTTCCACATTCTCCACGCGGCTCTCCCCCTCCGCGGCCAGCGCCGCGATCACCAGCGCCGCGCCGCCGCGCAGATCGCCCGCCTGCACTTCCGCGCCGTAGAGCCTG
>CAMMGP010000178.1 GCA_946496415.1 uncultured Clostridia bacterium
CCGCCACCCCCGCGGCCTGATGGCCGCGCCGCATTGTTTACAATCCGTTTCTGGCATTTTGCCGCGTGAAATGGTATAATACACCCGGTCGCCGGGAATCTGGCGGGGTTTTCCGAACCTTTTTCGCCATGCCGCCCGGAAATATTCGATAAAGGATGACTTTCATGGCAAATTGCGCGATCGTCGGCATCAACTGGGGAGACGAGGGCAAGGGCCGCATGGTGGACTACCTTGCCGAGAAGTACGACGTGGTGGTGCGCTATCAGGGCGGCAACAACGCCGGGCACACCGTCATCAATGAATACGGCAAATTCGCGCTGAACCTGCTGCCCAGCGGCGTGTTCCACGAAAAGGCCGTCAATCTGCTGGGCGCGGGTACGGTCATCGACTTAAAGCACCTGTGCGGCGAGATCGGGCGCGTGCGCGAAAAGGGCGTGCCCATCACCCGCGACAGCCTGAAAATTTCCGACCGCGCCGTGATGGTGCTGCCCATCCACCCCATGCAGGACAAGTGGGAGGAGGCGCGCCTGGGCAAGGATCACTTCGGCTCCACGCTGCGCGGCATCAGCCCCGTCTACGGCGACAAGTACATGAAAAAGGCGCTGCGCATGGGCGACCTTCTGCACCCGGAACATCTGAAGAAGCAGTTAAAGCGCCTGCTGGACTGGAAAAATCAGGTGATCGTGCCCGGTTACGGCGCGGAGAAGATAGACTTTGACGAGACGCTCAAGTGGATCGAGGAATACGGCGCGCCGCTGATGCAGCACGTCTGCGACGCGGGCGAACTGCTGGAAAACGCCGTGAAGGCGGGCAAGAGCGTGCTCTTCGAGGCCCAGCTGGGCGCGCTGCGCGACATCGACTACGGCATCTACCCCTTCACCAGCTCCTCTTCCCCGCTGGCGGCCTACGCGCCGGTGGGCTGCGGGCTGCCCAGCCTCAAGGTCGATCGCGTAGTGGGCGTGACCAAGGCCTACTCCACCTGCGTGGGAGAAGGTCCGTTCGTCGGCGAGCTTGAGGGCGAGGAGGCCGACAAACTGCGCGAGGCGGGCGCGGAATACGGCGCCGCCACCGGCCGTCCGCGCCGCGTGGCCTGGATGGATCTTGTGGCCACCCGCTACGGAACGGCCCTGCAGGGCGCGACCGAACTGGCGCTGACCAAGCTGGACGTTTTGAGTTATCTGGACAAAATCCCCGTCTGCGTGGCCTACGAAAAGAACGGCCGCCGCGTGGATCGCTTCCCCTACACGCCCGATCTGGACGGCTGTAAGCCCGTCTACGAGGTGCTGCCCGGCTGGAAGATGGACATCACCACCTGCCGCGAATACGAGCATTTGCCCTCCGAGGCGCGCGACTACGTGGAGTTCATCGAAAAGAACGTCGCCTGCCCGATCAAATTCGTCTCCGTGGGCGCGGAGCGCGACAGCCTCATCATCCGCTAAGGGGGAACGAGCATGCACGATACTTACGAAACGCCGCTCAACAGCCGCTACGCCAGCCGCGAGATGCAGAAAATCTTCTCCCCCGACCGCAAGTTCACCACCTGGCGCAAACTCTGGGTGGCGCTGGCCGAGAGCGAGATGGAGATGGGCCTGCCGGTGACGCAAAAGCAGGTAGACGAACTCAAGGCGCACGTGGAGGACATCGACTACGAGGCCGCCCGCCGCCACGAGGAGCGCACCCGTCACGACGTCATGGCCCACGTGCTCGCCTATGGCGACGTCTGCCCCAATGCGCGCGGCGTCATCCACCTGGGCGCGACTTCCTGCTACGTGACCGACAACGCCGACATACTCATGCTGCGCGACGCCCTGACGCTGGTGTGCGAAAAGCTGCTGGAGGTCATCCGCCGCCTGCGCGCCTTCGCGCTGGAATATAAAGATTTGCCCACCCTCGGCTATACGCATTTGCAGCCGGCGCAGCTCACCACCGTGGGCAAGCGCGCCACCTTGTGGATGCAGGATCTGCTGATGGATCTGGACGAGGTGAACTTCGCCCTTTCTTCCCTCAAGCTGCTGGGCAACCGCGGCGCGACCGGCACGCAGGAGAGTTTCATGAAGCTTTTCGACAGCGACGGCGAAAAGGTGGACGAACTGGAAAGGCGCATCGCCCGCAAGGTGGGCATGGAGAAGTGCTTCGCCGTTTCCGGCCAGACCTATCCGCGCAAGCTGGACAGCCGCGTACTCGGCGCGCTCTCCGGCATCGCCCAGAGCGCCTACAAGTTCGCGCAGGATCTGCGGCTGTTGCAGTCCTTCCGCGAGGTGGAAGAGCCGTTTGAGAAGGGCCAGATCGGCTCCTCGGCCATGGCCTACAAGCGCAACCCCATGCGCTCGGAGCGCATCTGCGCCCTTGCCCGCCACGTGATGGCGCTGACGCAGGACGCGCAGATGACCGCCGCCACCCAGTGGTTCGAGCGCACGCTGGACGACAGCGCCAACCGCCGCCTCTCGCTGCCGGAGGCGTTCCTGGCCACGGACGCGGTGCTGGAATTGTACGCCAACATCGCCAGCGGCATGGTCGTCTATCCGGCGATGATCGGCAAGCGCGTGATGGAAAATCTGCCCTTCATGGCCACGGAGGCCATCCTCATGGAGGGCGTGCGCCTGGGCGGCGACCGGCAGGCGTTGCACGAGCGCATCCGCGTGCATTCGCAGGCCGCGGCCGCGCGCATGAAGCAGGAGGGCAAGGAGAGCGACCTGATGGAGCGCATCGCCGCCGACCCCGCCTTCCCCATGGACCACGAGCATTTGACCAAGTTGCTTGCGCCGGAAAACTACACCGGCCGCGCCGCCGAGCAGACGGTGAACTTCGTGAAAAACGAAGTTGACCCCGCTCTCGCCGGCCACGCCGCGCGCGAGATGGGCGAGATCAAACTGTAAAAAGGCCGAGAATCACGCCGGCGTAAAAAACGGGCGTGGAGAGATCAAACGTCTCCCCACGCCCGTTTTTTGCGCTTTTTTTCCTACAAAAGTTCGGTAAAATCATGGATGACGCGCTCGACGAGCGCTTCCGTCTCGCCGTGGCGGTGGGCGGAGGCTTCGTCGTAGACCAGTACGGCGCGCATGCCGGCCTTTCTCGCTCCGGCCACGCCCTCGTAGACGTCCTCGAAGACCACGCAATCCCGCGGCTCCACGCCCAGCCTTTCCGCCGCCAGCGCGAACACCTTGCCGGAGAGTTTGCCGCGGCCGCCGGCGTCCTCCACGGAGAGCAGCGCGTCGAAAAGGCCCTCGATGCCGCGATGTTCAAGGCAGGGCCGAAACAGCCCCGGCGGCATGGCCGTGGCCACCGCCAAACGCACGCCGCGCGCCTTCAGCGCCCTGAGGTAGGCTTCCGCGCCGGGCTTTAAGCGCACGTTTTCGCGGTATTCGCGCTCGGCCATGCGCGTCCAGATCTGCACGATCTCTTCCCACGGCTCGGGAAGGCCGTAGCGCTTTTTCGTATACAGCGCCGTTTCGCGGTAGCTCATGCCGGCGATGGCTTTGGCGTAGTCCGGCGTCAGGATCAGCCCGCGCTCGGCGAAGAACCGCTCGTCCACCGCGTGCCAGACGTACATGCTGTCAAGCAAGGTGCCGTCCAGATCGAAGATGGCGGCGCGCATGGAAAGCGGGGCGCTCATGGGCGTCTCTCCTTTCTGCCGCGCAGCGCGAAATCGAGCATCTCCGGCACGCGCGCCTCCCAGAAATCCCAGTTGTGGCGGCCGGGGTACTCGTGGTATTCGTACTGGAAGGGGTTGCCGGGCAGGCTTTCAAAGAAATCGCGGGTGAGGGCGGCGTTGCTCTTCAGGGAATCCTGCTCGCCGCAGGCGTGCCACACGCGCGGGCAGGGGCCGCCCGCTTCCGCCCGCGCCCCGG
>CAMMGP010000179.1 GCA_946496415.1 uncultured Clostridia bacterium
GTTTTTTGGGGTTTTTTTAAAAATTGACCGTTGACTGGACTTTGTCAATGGTCTGAAGCGCCTCCGGCAACGGGGGCGCTTTTGCGTTTTGGCGTTTACCGCCGCCAGTTGAGCGCCGCCGAAAGCGCCGCGAACAGCAGCGCCGCCGCCGGCCAGATCACCCAGGTGTAGTGCCAGCCGCCGCTCAAAAAACTCCACAGCAGGTAGGCGGCCACCACCACCGGCCAGTAGACGCCGCCCAGCCGCTCGTTGCGGCGTTCGTTTTCAAGGGCGGCGGCGGTGAAGTCGCCCTCGCGCAGCAGACGGTCGAAGCTGCCCTTGACCACGCAGCCGTCCACCAGCAGATACACGCCCGCGCCCGCCAGGATGAGCAGCAGCGCCACCAGCATTGGCAGCGCGTATTCGGGCGCGCCCAGCACCCCGGCGACGATCAGCGGCAGCGCCGAGAGGATGCACAGCGTCACGCCCGCCGCCATGCGCAGCGCAAAGGGACGCTCATAGGCCGCGGCGCGCTCGCGCACCATGCCTTCCACGCCGTATTCCAGATCAAATGAACCGCCGTCCAGATGCGCGTAGCGCCGCATGCGCATGCCGCTCAAAATGAACGTCGCTACCGCGATGGCGACGAGTACGAACAAAACGCCCATGCCCGCGCCGGCAGCCGCGCCGTCAGAAAGGATCAGATACGGGTTCGGCTCCGTCAGTCCGCCCAGAAAGATCAGCACGGCGGGGGAGAGTATGCACAGAAACACGCCCCGGGCAATCTGCCGCGCCTGCGCGCGTTTGTCGCGCAGAAAGTTGTTGGCCTCGGCAAGGCTCACGCGGTGCTCGCCGGGCGCGTCGTCCTCGCGGGTAAATTCCACGTCCTCCATCTCATCCTTCAACAGGTAATCGGTCGAGACTCCGAACACGCGCGCGAGCACGAGTATCCTGTCGATGTCGGGGATGCTCGCCGCACTCTCCCACTTGGAGATCGATTGGCGCGATACGCCCGCCTTCTCCGCCAGTTCCTCCTGCGACCAGCCGTTCCTGCGCCGCAGCGCCAATACCTTTTCCGCGAAAATCATGGCATGCTCTCCTTTTCCTTGCGGCAACGCCGCTTCATGGCCCAATCTTAGCAAAACGCGCGGTTGCAGGCAAGCAAGCGCGCTTGACAATTACGCGCGCGGCGGTTGCGAAGGCCGCTTTTTTCGCGCCGGACGGGGGCTTCCCCTATCAGCATACAGGTGTCGGCGGCGCAAATCAATAGGAACTGTGTTATCTCTGCGCCAAGCCTTGCGTGCCGGGAAAAAATGGCCTATAATGGTCTGGAAGCCGTTTCCCGTCCAAGCGGGGCGGCGGGATGGGAGAATGCATGAAAAATTACCTCTACATATCCGCGTCCGGCGACGGCTGGACAAACCTCGGCACGGACGAGTGGTTCCTGGAACACATCGCCCCGGACGAAATGGCACTGTATTTCTATATCAACGACAACGCCGTCATCCTCGGCCGCAACCAGAACCCCTGGGCCGAGTGCGACCTTGCCGCCATGGAGCGCGACCATGTGCAACTCGTGCGCCGCATCACCGGCGGCGGCGCGGTCTACCACGACCGCGGCAACCTCAATTTTTCCTTTATCGCCGGCTCTGAGCGCTACGACCAGGACAGGCAGCTGCGCCTCATCCTCGGAGCTGTGCGCGCGCTGGGCATCCCCTGCGAGGCCACTGGCCGCAACGACCTCGCCGTGGAGGGCCGCAAGTTCTCCGGCAACGCCTTCTGCAAGCGCAGCAAAGTTAAGCAGCACCACGGCACGCTGCTGGTCGCTTCCGATCTGGATCAGTTGCAGAAATACCTGCGCGTCGATCCGCGCAAGCTGCGCTCCAAGGGCACAAAGTCCGTGCGCGCCCGCGTCTGCAATTTGAGCGACTTTCTGCCCGGCCTGCGCGTGGAAGCGCTGCTTGAAGCGCTCAAGTCTGCTTTCGCGCGCGAATACGGCGGCTATGAAACGCTGAAAACGGAAGATCTGCCCTGGGCGGACGTCCGCCCCTATATCGAAAAGCACGCCTCCTGGGATTGGCGGCTGGGCGAAACGCCGCAGTTCGATCTCGAAGTGGAAAACCGCTTCCCCTGGGGCAACGCGCAGTTGCTCTTCACTCTGCGCCACACGCGGGTGGAGGATGTGCGCGTTTATACAGACGCGCTGGATACGGAGCTTTCCGACGAGATCCGCGCCCGCCTGCTCGGCTGCCGCTTCGGTTCTGAGCCGCTTGCGCAGGCGCTGGAGGCCTCGGACAAGGCGCAGGCGCGCGAAGTGGGCGCGTTTATCCGCGCGCAGGGTTTATAAGGAGAAAACGGCATGAAGATATGCATCCTCAACGGCTCGCCGCGCGGCCAGTACAGCACTACGCTGCAAACGGGCCTCTATCTGCAAAAACGCTATCCGCAGCATGAATTTGCCTTCGTCGAGGTGGGCTCGCGCATCAGCAGTCTGGAAAAGGACATCTCCCCGGCGCTTACGGCCATGCAAAGCGCCGACCTGATTATCTTTTCCTATCCGGTCTACACATTCCTCGCCCCCAGCCAGATCCATCGCTTCATCGCGGCTCTGAAGGGAAGCGGGGCCGACCTGCGCGGCAAGTGGGCCACGCAGATCACCACCTCCAAGCACTTTTACGACGTCACCGCGCATCGCTACATCGAGGACAACTGCCGCGATCTCGGCCTGCGCATCATCCGCGGCCTCTCCGCCGACATGGAAGACCTGCTGACGGAAAAGGGCCGCAGGGACGCCGAGGCGTTTTTGGAATACGCCGTCTGGTGCGTGGAAAACGGCGTCTGCGAGCCCGCCACCACGCCCCAAAGCGCCGCGCCCGTCCCGCCCGCGCCCACGCTCGCGCCGGTGGAAACAACGGACGGCCACGACGTGGCCATCGTCGCCGACCTGCGCGAGGGCGACGAAAGGCTTCGGGTGATGATCGACAGCTTTATCGCCGCCTGTCCGGCAAAAACGCGCCTTGTCAACATCGCCGACTATCCCTTCAAGGGCGGCTGCCTCGGCTGCTTTCACTGCGCGGGCAGCGGCAAGTGCGTCTATCCCGACGGCTTCGACGCCTTTTTGCGCGACACCATCCAGAAGGCGGACGCCATCGTCTACGCCTTCACCGTGCGCGACCACTCCATGGGCCCGACCTTTAAGACCTACGACGATCGCCAGTTCTGCAACGGCCACCGCACCGTCACCGAGGGTTCGCCCGTGGGCTACATCGTAAACGGCGACCTCGCCGTCGAGGAAAATCTGCGCATGGTCATCGAAACCCGCGCGCAGGTCGGCGGCAATTTCCTCGCCGGCATGGCTACGGACGAGGAGACGCTCGCGGCCCTCGTCCGCCGTCTGACCTACGCGCTTGCGAACCGCTACGCCCCGCCGCGTAATTTCTACGGTGTGGGCGGCATGAAGATCTTCCGCGATCTCATCTGGCTGATGCGCGGCCTGATGAAGGCCGACCACCAGTTCTACAAGGCGCACGGCGTCTATGATTTTCCCCAGAAGCAGCGCGGCAGGATGCTGAAGATGTGCTTCCTTGGCGCGCTGGTGCGCAACCCCAAGGTCAAGGCAAAGATGGGCAACAAAATGAACGAGGGCGTGGTCGCGCCCTACCGCAAAGTGCTCGCGCAGGCAAGGCCCAAAACATAGAAAAGACCGGGCAAGCGCCCGGCCCCAGAGCGCTGACAAAGCCCACAAACGCAAAAATTGCCCCGATAAAAAAGAAATCGGTGGCAATTTTTGCTTCCGGCGTCAGCTGCACTTGCATCCTGCGGTCACTTACGTCCATGTAAGCTCCCTTGGA
>CAMMGP010000180.1 GCA_946496415.1 uncultured Clostridia bacterium
GTTTGGTGCGGTCGACGGGACTTGAACCCGTACGGTCTCCCACACGCCCCTCAAACGTGCGCGTATGCCAATTCCGCCACGACCGCAGAACAGATATTATTATAGCGCGCGGATAGAGGTTTGTCAAGGGGCGGGATGGTGAATTTTCTGTTTTGCCGCCGAAGCGGCGGGCGCGGTTACACCGGCTCGGGCAGCATCAGGTCGCGCAGGAGCAGCACGCCCTTTTCATAGACAGCGGTGAAATAGCGCAGCGTGAGGATGACCGGCGGGAAAGCGTCGAAATCCGCCATGCAGAGGCTGCCGGGGGTCATGGCCTGTGCAAAGGGCTCAAGGCGCATCAGCTGATCCATGAAACGCTCTGGCACGGGGACGCCGATGTTGTCGGCGATGGGCACATCGCAGGCTTCAAAGCGCCGCTGCCATTTATAGGGAATCGTCATGATGAGATCGCCGCCCATAAAGGCCGACCAGTGGCGGTGATGGCGGTAATAGGCGACGAGCACGCGCGTGCGAAAGCCGCGCTGGCGGTAGAGCGTGTATACCTGCTTGGCCACGGCCTCGCCGGCGAAGGTGAAGGCTTCGGGATCGAGCACGCGATTTGCAGCGTCGGCATAGCGGCGGAGCCAGTCCTCCTGCATGCCGAGCAGCACGGCGCACACGGGGTTGATGGAGCGCGTCTCCAACCCCTCCGCCTCGCGGCGGGCGAGGCCGCGCTCCATGGCCTCGGCGGCGGCGAGCGCCTGGTCGGCGCTGAAGCAGAGCGTGGCCATGACGCTGACGCCGCGATAGGTGGCCTCCTCCATGGCGGCGATGCCCGCGGCGGTGCAGGGGATCTTCGCCTGCATGTTCGGCCCCAGCGCGTGAATCTCCTCCGCCATGCGCAGCATACTTTCCGCGCTGCGATAGTCGTATACCGACACCTGAATGGCAAAGCGGCCGCGGCGCGGGTCGCCCTTTTCCCACTCGGGCAGCATGCAGCAGCTGCGCTGGCGCCCCATCTCCAGCGTCCATTTCCAGGCGATCTCCCGCTCGTCGGCGGCGGGGATTTCGGCGATCATGCGCCTGAGCAGCGGCGTCTGCGCTTCATATTCGTCGCAGAGCATGTGGCCGACCCACGTGGGGCTGGTGGTAATGCCCTTGCAGCGGTGGGCCACGGCGTATTCGTGGTCGCGGACGCTGAACGAATCCATCCAGATATCCGTCTGCGGGAATGCTTCCATACAGAGTTCGAGCTTTGTCTTTTCCATTTTCGCGCCTCCATGGCCTGAACGCATGCGATCTCAGGCGACGCTTCCATTATACACCTCTCTCCCACCCGGCCGCAAGGGGAAAGCGGCGATAAAACGCCCGCCGCGGCGCGGAGCCAGCGGCGGGCGAAGGGAACGGGGTCTCAGAAATTTTCCGGATAGAACTCAATCGCGGCCTCGTCCAGCCATTGCTCGACCGTTTCGTTGTAATAGGTGGAGCGCAGGTTTTCCTCGACCGCGGCGCGCAGCGCCTCGTCGGCAAGAAAGTCCTCGTAGGACACGGCGCCGGGCTCGACGTCGCCCTCGTAGCGCAGTATGTAGACGCCTTCGGCGCACTCGACGGGCTCGGAAGTATCCCCCGGGACGTCCAGCGCCATGGCGGCGGCCACGAAATCCGGGTCGAGCAACTGCGAACCGACGCCGACGTAGTAGCCGTCCTCGCGGCCCGCGCCGCCCTCGGCGAGATAGGGATCGGCCCCATAGGCGTCGATGAGCGCCTCAAAGTCCTCGCCCGCGGCGATGCGGCCCTGCACCTCCTCCACGGTGGCGTCCAGGGAGCGGTAGATGGCGTCCATCTCGGCCACGGCGGCGCTGAGCGTCGCCTCGTCGCCGCCCTGCTCGATCTGCGCGGTCAACTCCTGCATGCGCGCGGCGTTTTCGTCGCTGAAGGGGATGAGCACGCGCTTGACGCGGCGATACCCCTGCGGGTTCCAAAAAACGGCCGCGCCGCCAAGGCGGTCTGTCTCGTAGCTCTGCGGGTCGGCGGTATAGGCCATCTCCGCGTTGGCGACGGCCTGGTCGTAGTAGGCGCGCAGGTCTTCCTCCGTGATCTGCACATCGGCGGTGACGGCGGCAAAGAGGCGGTCGCGCCAGCCCTGCGAGGTCATGCTCTCGATGAGGCTCTCCAGCGTGGTGCCCTCGCCGGCGAGGAATTCCAGCACGGCGGCGCGGTTTTCCTCGTCGCTTTTGGCGGGATCGGCCTGATAGGAGAGATAGTAGTCTACCATTTCATCAAGGCTGGCCTGCGCGCGGGTGCGGATCTCCGCCTCTTCCTCGGCGCTGGGGGCGTACACGCCCAGTTCCTGCGCCTTGAGGGTGAGTATGGCGTCTTCAGTAAGGTTGTTGAGAACCTCGTTTTTGATCGTGTCTTCGTGATCGTCTGGGTCCATGCCCAGCTGTTCGTAATAATAGGCGAGATAATCGTATTCGGCCCTCGCCTCGCTGACGGTGATGACGCCGCCGTCAAAGCGGGCGGCGAGCAATCGGGCGCTCTCCTCCTGCGACAGGAGTTCCCGCAGTTCGGCGTTCTCCGCCTCCAGTTCGGCAATGCGCGCCTCGAGCGCGGCGATCTGATCCTCTTCCGCCAGCGCCGCAGAGCAGAGCAGCGAAAGCGCCAGCAGCGCCGCGAGCAGTTTCTTCAGCATGGACGTTCCTCCCGTTGGCTGTTTTCTGCATTATAGCACAAGTTCTCTTTCCCGTGCGCCTTTGCCATCAAAACGTCCAGTTTTTATCCCAGCACAGGTCACTTTTGCAGTTCCTTGAAGCCCTCGCCGAGCGCCTCGTGGACGTTCTGGACGATGACGAACGCGCGGGGATCGACGGAGAAGACCACGGCGCGCAGGCGCACGGCCTCCAGGCGGCTGACCACACACAAAAGCATGGTGCGGTCTTCGCCGCTGTACATGCCCTTGGCGTCGAGGGCCGTGACGCCGCGATCCAGCTCTTTCAAAATGCGCTCGGCAATCTCGTTTCCATGCGTGGTGATGATGATGTGCGAGCGCGCCAGACCCGGGCCCTCGAGCACCTGATCGATGACCACATTCATCACAAAGACGCTGATGAGCGCGTACATCGCCGCCGCCGCGTCAAAGACGAATCCGGAGGCGATAACCACGGTGGCGTCCGTGGCGAAGAGGCAGACGCTGACCTTCAGCGCCGGAACGTGGCGGTGCACGATGGAAGCCAGCATGTCCGAGCCGCCGGTGGTGGCGTGGCCGCGCAGCACCAGTCCGAAGCCCGCGCCGCACAGCACGCCGCCGAAAACGGCGGAGAGCAGCACGTCGTCGGTCATCGCCGGCACGGGCAGATAGTCCAGCAGCAGCGAAAGCGCCACCGACGAGAGCAGCGAACGCAGCCCGAAGCCCAGCCCCATCGAGCGCAGAGAGAGCACGAACAGGGGCACGTTGAGGATCAGGTTCACCATGCCGACGCCCACCTCGGGAAGCAGGTGGTTGACGATCTGGCCGATGCCGGTAAAGCCGCCGGGAGCGACGTTGTTCGGGATCAGATACAGGCGATAGCCCAGCGTGGCCAGCAAAAGCCCCGCGGCGATCAACAGAACGTTGAGCAGCTCATCGCGCACACTGCGCTTCATAAAAAGCCCTCCTTGAACGTAGTATATCCGTTTTGCGCGCTGACCGGCGCGCGGCGGGCGGCATAGTATGAGCATGACCGGCGACGGTCCTCAGACTTTGCGACGCCATGCGTCCAGAAAGGATGTTCCCCATGCATAACAGACCGCCCTTTTGCCCGGGCGAGCGCGCGCCGGACGCACCGATG
>CAMMGP010000181.1 GCA_946496415.1 uncultured Clostridia bacterium
CATACTGGCGGCTTTGCAGGGCCACAGCGGCGGCGATGAGCTGGCCGATGTGCTCCGGCTTGCGCACGAGGATGACCTCGAATTTGCCATCGTGCAGGTCCACCTGCCGGGGGTCGAGTTTCAGCACGCCGCCCATGGAGGTGGAATTGCCCGCCATGCCGAAGATGAATTCGCCGGCATACGTCTCCCCCTCCGCCTCGACGGTTACGGCGTAGGGGCGGATGAGCGTCAGATCCTTGATGCCCTCGAAGATATAGGCGAGGTGGCCCACGGCGTTCTTCACCGCCTGCGGGGCGGCGTAGGAGGCGCGCGTAAAGGCTCCGAAAGAAGCCGTGTAGGCAAAGCAGCGGCCGTTGAAGGAGCCGACGTCGATGGGCACAGGCACGCCCGAAGCCACGTCGCGCGCGGCCTTGAATATATCGCGGGAAATGCCGTGGCTGGCGGCGAAATCATTGGTGGAACCGGCGGCCACGTAGCCGATGGGCACATCCTTGCCCGCGTCGAGCATGCCGGAAATGACCTCGTTGAGCGTGCCGTCCCCGCCGATACAGACCACGCGGCAGAACTCCCCTGCCCTATCCTTGACGGCCTCTCGCGCTTCTCCCGGGGCGCCTGTTTCCAGAAGTTCGGCGACGACGCCGTCGCCCTCGAGCAGCGGCAAAAGTTCGCCCAATCTGCGGCTCGCCTGCATGCGCCCGGCGCGGGGGTTGAGCACGACCAGTTGCCTGTTCATGGCAGCCTCCTTAGGCCCACGTGGCCTGCATGAGTTTGGGATAGACCTCGTCGAGTATGGCCACGGCGCGAATGAGCAATTCCTCCGCCACCGCGCCGACGTTCTCGCAGCGGCTGGGGATGTCCATTTCCATATTGACGACGCTCTTTTCGGGATCGACGACGAACTTGACGTAGCGATACTTTCGATTGGCTTCGTTGCAGGCCTCGTAGAGTTTGGGGAGCCGCTCGGGCGGAAATTTGACCAGCTCCGCGGCGCGCACGGCCACGTCGTTGCCCTCCGTATTGGAAATAAAATAGAGCCTGACGCTGGCATAGTTGCGGCCGCTGAAAGCGACCTCGACCAGCGACATGCCTCCTTTTTCTCGAACCTTGCACTTGATGTCTCTGTGCAAAAGCGCCTCGCAGATCAGCTCCGTCGCCTGAAACATCGTGCACACCTCCCAATGTAAATTATACGTTGAACGCCCACGGATGTCAAGGCGCGCTTCCTATTATAACGGCGACTGCCTGGCGGCCTTGCCATAGCGGACGCGATACTCGCGCGGGGACATGTGGAAGAAGCGGCGGAACATCTGCCCGTAGTGGCTCTGGCTGTTAAAACCGACCTCAAAGCAGATCTCGGCGATGGACTTGTCCGTATCGAGCAAAAGCTGCGCCGACATCGAGGCGCGGTAGCGCAAGAGATAAGCCGTGGGCGTTACGCTGAGCGTCTTTTTGAAGGCGCGCAGGCATTCGCGCTCGCCAACGTTGGCTGCGGCGGCGATATCGGCAAGCTGTATGGGTTCGGCGTAGTGCATGTGGATAAAGTCCAGCATGCGCTTGGCGCGTTCTTCCGACGCCTCGCTGGCGCCCTCGTATTCGCGCATCGCGGCGCGCATATTGCGCACGATGTGCCAGAGGCACTCGGTAAGGCGCGCCCGCACGATCAATTCAAAGCCGTACTTGCCCTCGTCGTAGGTAAGAAAAGCCTCTCGCAGGCACTTGAGCACCGCCTGCTGCCACTCCACCTCCGGAGAGAGGCGCACGATCTTTACCGCGCCGGACTGCACGAGCGGCATCACATAGCGCCTGGCAAAGACGCTGTCCTCGCGGCCGGCGAGCATGTTGTAGTCCAGGACCAACGAGATCATGCGGCAGCCCTCGTTGCCGACGATATCGAAGGCGTGCAGCGCCTCAGCGTTGATAAACATGCCTTCCCCGGCATTCAGCACAAAAGCGCCGGAACCAAAGCGAACGCGCGCCGCGCCGCCCACCACCATGCTCAATTCAATCTCCTCGCGCCAATGCCAGGAAATCGCGCTGGCGGGATACAGGGCTATATCAATGAAATACGCACCGCAGGGAAAACCCGCTGTTCCGCACACAGCGGCCTCTCTTCGATCCGGAGAGAGCGTCAGCGATGTTCTTTGCTGCATGATTTTTCCGCCTCCTTGTCGGGATATTGATAATTATCGGCGAAATCCGAATAGAAATCTCCCCGGAAATCGAGTATTATATAGCCACAGGGACGGAAACGAACCGAGGAGGGATTGTTCCATGAAACTGTTCAATATCCACAACACCGAGAATTTCTACAAGGTGATCGATGCCTGCAAGGCTCCCGTTCTGGTCTCGGCCTCTGACGGCCGCAGCGAGGATTTCCGCAACAACACGCTGCTGCGCGAGCTGGCGGAAAGCGCTTCTCAGGGCGATGGCATCTCGGAGATCGAGTTGCACACCACCTGCGCCGAAGACATGATCCGTCTGATCGACTACATGACCTACGGTTATAGCGGGTCTTTGGAAAAGAAGTCCGCGTAACCATGGCACGTGAGAATTTAGAACACTAAAGCGCCCGGGGATGTCCCTGCCGGGCGCGCAGTTTTTTTGGCGGCGAGAGCGGTATGCGCGCTTTCGCCGCCGTTTTTCGCCTCAGGCAAAGACCGCCAATCTGTCCAGCACGAGTATGAGCGCCAGATGCGCGGGATAAAACAGGTAAAACACCCATTTGTTGATGCGCAGGCGCGTATTCGTGCGGATATAGAGAAACGGCAGCGCCAACAGCGCGAACATCTGCGTGGCAAAGCGCACGCCAAAGAGCTGATAACTTCCCCCATCCAAGCCCCACCAGACCATGAAACCGGCCACAATCGGCAGGGACAAGAGCGGCGTCTGGCAGAAAAGGAAGAACAGCAGCATTAGCAGTATGCCATTGAAGCCATAGTCCAGGCTGCCGCGGATGATCCACGCAAACAGAAGCATCGCCGCCGTGATGACGAGATGGCGGTCGCGGATCGACCAGAGCAGAATCAGCCCCACCGCCAGCGACAGCAGTATGCTGGGGTCGCGCCAGCTTTCGATGTAGAATGTGAGCGCCGCGCGCACCGGTTCTTCGGCAAAGGACACCGCGTACATGGCGGGGTTGGTATGGTGCATCGCCACCACATAGAGGGGCTGCGCGATCAGCGCCAGGAGCACAATGCGCTGCACATAGCGCAGCATATCATGCGTATAGACGCAGCCGACCGTCAGGCAGTAGGCGTAGATTGGAAAGGCGATGCGCCCGATGACGCGCATGACGCGATACTGCGGAAAGAAGATCGCGCCCATGTGGTCGATCAGCATGGTGACAATGGCGATGAGTTTGAGGAGCCCCGTGTCCGTATTGAGGCGTATGTTCATGTTCTCAAACGGCCACGGAATGCTCAGATTTCCCTTTTTTGCCATGCCGCTACCCCAACGCCCGCACCGCCAGCAAAAGCGAGCCGATGGCGCCGCTGTTGTTGCCCAATCCCGGGGGGACGATGTAGGTATCGATGTGCTCGAGGATGGCGGGATGAACCACATAGCCGTTGAGGATCTCCAGCGCGCGCTTGCGCACCATGGGGAACAGGTGTTCCTGATGCATGACGCCGCCGCCGAGCACGATGCGCTTGGGCGAGAGCATCACCGTGGTGTTGACGCACATCTGCGCCAGATATTCAGCCTCGATCTCCCAGGCGATGTGATCCGGCGCCAGTTCGCGCGCGGGCACGCCCCAGCGCTGCTGCATGGCCTTGCCGCAGGCCATGCCCTCCAGACAGCCGT